>JAFWMI010000122.1 GCA_017513965.1 Atopobiaceae bacterium | reverse complement strand
AGCTGCGCTCATGGCTGGCTGGCGAAGCCAAGGACATGCTGGACGACGATTTGGCGCAGGCTCTGGTTCCCGTGAACAAGTACACCAACAATGCGGGGCCAACCGACGAGTTTGGGAGTGCGACACCCACCGCTGACGAGCTCTGGCTCTTCTCGGCGCACGAGGTGTGCGGGGACGTGCAATGGGATAGCGAGGAGTTTAAGCAGAAGCGTGGCTACCAGGACATCGATGGGCTCATAAACAGCGAGGGTTCCCAGTATGAGGCGTTCAGACAGGCTGAGGTGACGTCCCAGGGCGATCCGCAAGGCTACCTCTCGCTGGAAGACAGCACGGGGGCCATGCCGTGGTGGTATAGGACGGTCTATCCGTTTGATTGGACGCAATACGGGGACACCGGCACAAACGGATACTTCTATCAGGTCAATGCGGCAGGCTTCCCTGAATCATTGGGGTCGCCCGAAGTGCCTGCAGGCGTGGTTGTGGGGTTTTGTGTGTAATATGAAAGCTTGCACAGAGTGGACTCGTTTCGTATAATTTGCGTTTGTGTGTAAGCCTATGTGTCGTTTCGCAATGCGACGGCACCTCTAGAGATGAGGGAAACATGGCAGTCGATTACATTGCCGCCATCGAGAAGGCGCAGGTCCGTGATGACATTCCCAAGGTCATCGTGGGCGACAACGTGAAGGTTCACTACCGCATTCGCGAAGGTGAGCGCGAGCGTGAGCAGGTATTCCAGGGCGACGTTATCCGCATGAGCGGAGAGGGTGCGCGCGAGACCTTTACCGTGCGCAAGCTCAGCTTTGGTGTTGGCGTGGAGCGTACGTTCCCCCTGCACAGCCCCAAGATCGCTAAGCTCGAGGTTGTGCGCCACGGCCAAGTGCGTCGTGCCAAGCTGTACTACCTGCGCGATCGCGTGGGCAAGGCCGCGCGCATTCGCGAGAAGCGCATCTAGGTTGGTCGCTTAGCTTGATGGACAGGCGGTGCAAGGGTATCTCCTTGCACCGCCTTTTGTATGTGGGGGAGGAACCATGCCAGATGCGGGAAGCATGCGCGCTAAGGAGATAGCCGCGCTCATAGCAAGTGCGGACGCACGGGAGCTCGAAGAGTTCGAGCGGCGCTATGAGGGTGATCCACGCAAGCAGGTGCAGATGGCGCTCCAGCGTGCGCGAAACCGTATTGCGCGTGAGGCGGCTGAGCGAAACCGCGTGGAGGCAATGTACCAAACCCAGCTGGAGCTGGGAGGCGATGGACTGGTGCTCGGCGTGGACGAGGTGGGTCGTGGTGCGGTAGCCGGCCCGCTTACGGTTGCTGCCGTCGCGTTGCCATCGTCCCCGCTGCTCTTGGGGATCAACGACTCGAAGCAGCTCACTCCCGTACAGCGCGAGTCACTCGCGGACAGGATCGAGGAGATTGCGCTGGCAATAGGCATAGCCCACGTTCCTCCAGCGCAGATAGATGAAATGGGCATGTCGCGTGCCTTGCGAGTTGCCATGGCGCAGGCAATACAGAACGCTGGTGTTGAGCCGAGTGCGGTGCTCATAGACGGCAACCCGGTGCATGTGCACGAGCGTGAAACATGCGTGGTCAAGGGCGACGCGCGCGTTGCCTGCATAGCGGCAGCATCCATTGTGGCAAAGGTCACGCGTGATGCCCTCATGGTGGGATACGACGACGTGTACCCGGCGTATCATTTTGCTGCCTGCAAGGGATATGCCTCGGCTGAGCACATAGCCGCCATTCGCGCGCATGGCCTGTGCGAAATCCACCGCGTGAGCTTTTGTGGCAACTTTGTGGAGACGCCGCGCCTCTTTTAACCGCCCATACCCAATCGTCCATAAGGATGTTGTTTTCGCACGTAGGCTCTATGCTGCGTCTTTGCCGTCGATTGTGCATTAGCTGCAAGTTTGGTGCGATGTATGCGCATGCTGGGTGCCAGTTTTGTGCGCAATGGCTTTGCAACCCTATGTCTTCCGCTAGGAGAGAGGGGTTGCGATGGTTTCGATTCAAGAGGTTGCAGGCATGCCGCACGCACGTGACGGCATGTTCGACGTACGGTTGCGATGCGTGGAGACAGGCATAGACAAGTCGGTGTTCGACTGCTCGCCAAAGGAGATAGGGGACTTTGGCGAGGACGTGGCCGCGAGTTACTTGGAACAGCGTGGGCTAGAGATCATAGACAGGAAGTGGCGCTGCGTCTTTGGCGAGGCGGACATCGTAGCGCGTGACCAAGGCGAGCTGGTGCTGGTTGAGGTAAAGACGCGCCTGGCTCGCAGCAAGGAAGACGACTTGGCACCCGAGGTGGCGGTTGGGCAACGAAAGCTCAATCGTTATGAACGGATGGCGCTCATGTACTACGCGGAGCAGGCCTCGTCCGGATCCATTCGCTTCGACGTTATAGCGCTCAAGCTGCTTAATGACCACAACGTGATGCTCCGGCATTTTCTCTCGGCCTATGCCTGGGATCGGTGACGAATCATGCGCACGTCGTATGTTGTCCACACGGCGGTACTCAGGGGCGTTGAGGCCCAACCCGTGAGCGTTGAGGTGAGCGTCTCTCAGGGGCTTCCCGGCATCACCATTGTGGGCATGCCCGACGCAGCCGTTCGCGAGGCGAAATACCGTGTGCGTAGCGCCTTCAAATCCTGCGAGTTTGAGGTGCCGCGCGTGTGCTTTACCGTTAACCTCGCGCCAAGCGAGGTGCGCAAGACGGGCACGGGGTTCGACCTTCCCATTGCCGTGGCCATTCTCGCTTGTACGGCACAGATTCCTACCGATCACTTGGATGGCTGTTTGTTCGTAGGCGAGCTCGCCCTCACGGGCGAGGTGAGCCCCGTACGTGGGCTCGTGGCGTACGATTTGCTCGCTCGGGAACAGGGACTCGAGTTCGTTGGGCCGAGTGGCGTGCTCGCCTCGGGTGGCCAGGCCTTGGCCATCCACAGCATCACCCAGCTCAGGCAGGGCATACGCTCGCTGGAGCCTGCCAGTGCGACGGTGCGTGAGGAAGCGAGTTCGCACAAGGCCGGCAGCAACGAACGTGATTTTGCCGACGTGGTGGACCAGGAGTTGGCAAAGCGCGCCTTCGTGATTGCGGCGGCAGGGGACCACGGGCTGCTCATGGTTGGTCCGCCGGGCGCGGGAAAGTCCATGATGGCCAAACGCATGCCTACGATTCTGGCGCCGCTCACCGACGAGGAACGGGCAGAGTCCATGCTCATCCATTCGGTTGCCGGACAAGAGCTTACGGACCTCAAGCGTGGCGTCAGGCCGTTTCGTGCCCCACACCACGCCATCTCGCTTGGTGGTTTGGTGGGTGGCGGTAGACCGGTAAGACCAGGAGAGGTCTCTCTTGCGCATCATGGCGTCCTGTTCCTCGACGAGCTGCCCGAATTTGGCCCAAGCGTGTTGCAGGCGCTCAGACAGCCCATGGAGGATCAGGAGGTTCGACTGGTGCGGGTGGACGGAACCTACGTGTTCCCGTGCGACTTTATGTTAGTTGCGGCGGCAAACCCCTGTCCCTGTGGGTATTTGGGCGACCCCGATCACCAGTGCGCTTGCAGTCCCGCCCGCATACAGGCGTATCAGTCGAGAATCGGTGGTCCGCTCATGGACCGCATAGACGTGCTGGTGGATGTGGCACGGCCTGCGTCGTCGCGCGTAATCATGGGCGAGCGCGGCACTTCTTCGGCGGAGATGGCACGGGAGGTGGCCACGGCGCGAGAGTTCGGATCGTGGCGGCGCGCGCGAGAGGAGCATCCGGTGCCGGACAGGGCCAAGGGCGTGAAGGAGCTCTGCCTGAGTGCCGAGGCTCGCGCCACGTTGCAGGGCATGGCCGAACGCCTGGGGCTGGGCGGGAGAAACATCGTACGCATAGCACGTGTGGCAAGAACCATCGCGGACCTTTCAGAGTCCGAGGAAGTTATGCGCGAGCATGTGGTGGAGGCCTGTGCCTATCGAACACGGGCATCGTTGTGAGGGGCGTGGAACATGAGTGACGAACGATGGGAGCTCAAACAGGATGACGAACTCTTCCCGAGCATGTTGCGTGAGGAGATGACGGCACACATCTCCGTTCTCTATGGGAGGGGCAACGCCGAGGTGCTCAACGAACCGTGCATCTCCGTTATAGGCGCACGTCGTGCAACGCCCTATGGGATCGCCATTGCGGAGATGGCCGGTCGTGTTGCCGCGGAGTCTGGCGTCGTGGTCGTTTCGGGAGGTGCCATGGGCTGTGATCATGCGGCAAGTCGCGCGGCGCTCGACGCGGGAGGCCGGACGGTCATCGTTGCGGGCTGTGGGGCAGATCGCGTGTATCCGGCATCGTCTCGCGACGTGTTTGAAGGCGCTCTTGAGCATGACGGGGCTGTGGTGGCGATCGAGTCGTGGGGAACCCCGCCGCAAAAGCATACGTTCCCAAAGCGCAACGTGGTGATAGCGGCGCTTTCGCCGGTGCTGCTGGTGGCAGAGGCAGGGGAGCGCTCGGGCACCATGAGCACGGCGGACGCCGCTCTTGCCCTCGACCGCATCATCTACGCGGCGCCGGGTTCCATCTTCTCGCCCACGTCACAGGGAACGAACCGGCTCATCTGCGAGGGTGCGTTGCCCATATGCAGCGAGGTGGACCTGGAGACGCGACTCTCCATGGACTATGGGGTGCTGCGGGTGATGGCAGATGGCGTGACGCCCCAAATGGGCGAGCTCATATCGGCGCTCGTCGCCACGCCGTTGCGACCAGACGACCTGGCACCCCGACTTGGACAATCGGTGCTCACGTTGCTGTGCACGCTTGCCGACTACGAGTCGCGTGGTATTGTTGAACACCTACCGGACGGGCGCTATGGGCTTACCGCCCGGGCTTATCAGGAATACAGGACGTCCGGCTCGTTTGCGGGTACGACGCTGTGTAACACGGAGGGAACGTAGCATGGCAGATGTGGTAACGGTCGTGGGGGGAGGACTGGCGGGAAGCGAATGTGCGCTCTCGCTGGCCGCGCGTGGCATCGCGGTGCGCCTCTTTGAGCAGCGACCCGGAGGCGATGCCCCGGCACACCATACGGACAGGCTTGCCGAGCTCGTCTGCTCCAACTCGCTCAAGGCCATGAGGCCAGACAGCGCGGCGGGATTGCTCAAGGAGGAGCTTGACTGCATGGGCTCCCACCTCTTGCGTATTGCCCGTTCCTGCGCGGTGCCCGCAGGTGGTGCGCTGGCGGTGGACAGGGAGCGTTTTTCTGCGGCCGTTACGCAGGCGGTTGAGGATGAGCCACTCGTCGAGCTGTGCCGGGAGCGTGTGGACGCCATACCAGACGGACCGGCGGTCATAGCGGCTGGTCCTCTGTGCGCGCCAGAGCTTGCGGAGGCGCTTGCGGAGTTGGTGGGTGGAGACCGACTGGCCTTCTTCGATGCGGCCGCTCCGGTGGTGGATGCGCAGAGCATCAACCGCGAGGTGGTGTTCTCACAGTCGCGCTACGAGGAGAACGGGCTGGGCGACTATCTCAACTGTCCCATGAACGCGGACGAGTACCAGCACTTTTGGGATGAGCTGGTAGGTGCGCGGCGCGTGATTGCCAAGGAGTTTGAGGAGAGGGACCTGTTCAACGCCTGCCAGCCCGTTGAGGAGGTGGCCCGCAAGGGAGTCGACACGCTGCGCTTTGGTGCCCTCAAGCCAGTTGGCCTGGTGGATCCGCGTACGGGGCACAGGCCGTGGGCGGTGGTGCAGCTGAGGCCCGAGAATGCCGCAGGAACTGCCTACAACCTGGTGGGATTCCAAACGAACCTCACCTGGGGCGAACAGGCGCGCGTCTTTCGCACCATACCTGGCTTGGAGGAGGCGGAGTTCCTTCGCTACGGCGTAATGCATCGCAACACGTTTGTGGATACGCCCCGCGTGCTCGACCACACCTTTGCCATTCCGGGTAGAGACGTGTGGCTGGCTGGTCAGATTACGGGTACGGAAGGGTACGTGGAGGCGATGGCATCCGGCGTGCTCGCGGCCGCAAACGTTGCCGCACGCATGCGAGGATACGAGCCCGTGCGCCTTCCCAACACGACGGCATTCGGCTCGCTCGTTGCCTATGCCACCAACCCCAATACCCAGCCGTACCAACCCATGCACGTGAACTTTGGCCTTGTCCCGCCCATTGAGGGGGGCAAGCTTCGCAAGCGGGAGCGGTATCGCGCCTATGCAGAACGCGCGCGCGAAGACTTGCGCGCATACTTGGCCCAAAGACCCGAGCTCTTCGCGGACGCGCAAGGACAGCCGTTGGGGTTGACGTCGTGAGCGAGTCCGCGAGCGTGGGAGAGCTCGTTGACGGCTTCTTGACGTACCTCACGGACGTGCGGAGGCTCTCACCCCATACCGTCCGTGCCTACAAAACCGACCTGCAGGCGTACGTGGAATGGTGCGATCTGAATGGTGCAAACCCGCTCAACATGACGCAGCGCAGGCTTCGGGCTTATATGGCGAACATGACCAGGGCGAGGTACGCGGACAAGACCATCAACCGGCGGCTCTCCTCGTTGCGCACGTTCTATGGGTGGCTGGTGCGCGAGGACGTGATCGAGTCGAATCCTGCGGCACCCATTCCAGGACGCAAGCTGCCCAAGACGCTACCAAAGACTATGGTCGACGAAGACGTGCGACGCATCTTGGAGGCATGCGACGAGAGCACGGCAGAGGGCCTACGCGATCGCGCGCTCATCGAGCTGCTCTATGCCTCGGGTGCGCGCATCTCGGAGGCGGCGGCACTCAAGCCGGAAGACATCGACTTCAACCAAGGTCAGGTGCGCCTGTTTGGCAAGGGGTCCAAGGAGCGCATCGTGCCCCTCTATGACGTGGCGCTCGAGGCGATTCGCACATACCTGCAGGAAGGCAGACCGGAGCTGACTCGTCGTCGCAAAGGCGGGAGGCGCGCCCAGGCGCTCTTTGTCTCGGCGCGCGGGAACGACATGACGGCGGGTGCGCTGCGGACGAGGTTTGAGCGGCTTGTGACGTTGGCAGGGGTGAGCAGGGCGGTTACGCCGCACGCCATGCGTCACACGTTTGCCACGGAGCTGCTCACGGGAGGTGCCGACCTCAAGGCGGTGCAGGAACTCTTGGGCCACGAGAGCCTGGCGACGACCCAGATTTACACGCACCTCTCGGTGGAGCGCCTCAAGGCCGCCACACGACAAGCACATCCACGTGGATGACGTTGCATGGGGCTTGCCCACATACGTCCGGCTGTGTTATCATGCTGTATTGTCGTGCAACCGTACGGCATATCACACACGCGTGACGACTCCTCGTCCGTGGTGCTCAGCGTCTCTGCCAGGCGTTGGGTGGATAGGGGGGAATGACCTCACGCGGAGGACCAACCACAGGAGGTATTACCATGGCAGTCAAGATCAACATCCAGACCCTGCTCGACGCGGGGTGCCACTACGGGCACCAGACGCGCCGCTGGAACCCAAAGATGCGCCCGTACATCTTTGGTGAGCGCAACGGAATCTACATCCTCGACCTCAAGCAGACCATAATCAACGCCGACCGCGCCTACACCATGCTCCGCGAGACTGCGGCCAAGGGCGGCACCGTGCTGTTCGTCGGCACCAAGAAGCAGGCTCAGGAGTCCATCCAGACCCAGGCCGAGCGCGCCGGCATGCCTTGGATCAACCAGCGCTGGCTGGGCGGCATGCTCACCAACTTCGTTACCATGCGCTCCCGCATTGAGCGCATGGAGGAGCTCGAGACCATGGTCGAGGACGGCCGCATGGCCGAGCGCGGCAAGAAGGAGCAGGCCGTGCT
Source organism: Atopobiaceae bacterium (assembly GCA_017513965.1). Classification (GTDB taxonomy): domain Bacteria; phylum Actinomycetota; class Coriobacteriia; order Coriobacteriales; family Atopobiaceae; genus RUG440. The sequence goes on along the minus strand of JAFWMI010000122.1, from coordinate 26,903 downwards.
CACCAAGGAGCTCGAGAAGCTGCAGCGCAACCTGGGTGGCGTGCGCGAGATGAAGTCGCTGCCTCAGGCCATCTTCGTGGTGGACACCAAGCGTGAGGAGATTGCCGTCAAGGAGGCCAACCGCCTGCACATTCCGGTGATCGGCCTGCTGGACACCAACTCCGACCCCGACGTAATCGAGTACGGCATTCCCGCCAACGACGATGCCATCCGTTCGGTCGCCCTCATGTGCGAGCTCGTGGCCGACGCCGTCCTGGCCGGCTCCGGCAAAGAGCAGATCTCTGCCGAGGAGATGGCTACGGGCGAGGTTACCCCTGCCGTCGAGATGCCCGCTGAATAGTAAACAGCACTTCGCATTCATCAAAGTGATTGAGTATCGAGGAGGAACCAATCATGGCTAAGATTACTGCCGCTATGGTCAAGGAACTGCGCAACATGACCGACTCTCCCATGATGGAGTGCAAGAAGGCACTCGTCGAGGCTGAGGGCGACATCGAGAAGGCCGTCGACGTCCTGCGCACCATGGGTCTTGCCAAGGCCGTCAAGCGTGCTGGCCGCGACACCAACGAGGGCACCATTGCCGCATTCGTCTCCGAGGACGGCAAGACGGGCACGCTGCTCGAGCTCACCTGCGAGACCGACTTCGTGGGCAGCAACGCCAAGTTCACTGGCTTTGCCACCGATCTTGCTGAGGTCGTGACCAACCTTGCTCCCGCAGACGTCGAGGCTCTGCTTGCTTGCGAGATGAACGGCAACAGTGTTGACGCCGAGCTCAAGGAAATGATCCACGTTATCGGCGAGAACATGAAGATCCAGCGCTTCGAGCGCGTTGCCTTGGATAACGGCGGCCTTGTTGCCTACATCCACCACAACGGCAAGCTCGGTGCCCTGGTGAGCTTCTCCTTCAACAAGCCCGAGACCCTCCAGAACGATGAGTTCAAGACGTTCGCTCACGACGTTGCCATGCAGGTCGTCGCTTCCAATCCCGCCGGCGCCACCCGCGAGGACGTACCCGAGAGCATCGTCGAGCACGAGAAGGAGATCTACCGTGCTCAGGCTGCCGAGTCCGGCCGTCCCGAGAAGTTCTGGGACAACATCATCCAGGGTCGCCTGAAGAAGTTCTATGCCGAGAGCGTGCTCACCGAGCAGGACTTCATCAAGGATCCCGACATCACCGTTGGCCAGCTTGCCGAGAAGGTCTCCAAGAGCGTTGACGACGACGTTAAGGTCGTCTCGTTCGTGCGTTTCCAGTTTGGTGAGTAGCATCTCGCATTTCTTATGATTCTGTGGCCCCCACGTTCATTTGCGGAACGTGGGGGCTCTTTCTTTGGAACGAATCACGATTCTGTTAGACTGTTCGATGGTTAACGAGCGAGGGAGGTATTTTGGCTGACTACAAATATCGACGCATTCTGCTCAAGCTGTCGGGAGAGGCGCTCATGGGTGCCAATCAATATGGCATCGATCCCGCCGTCCCGCAGCGCATCGCACAAACGATCAAACCGGCATGGGAGGACGGCGTCCAAATCGCGGTGGTCGTGGGAGGCGGGAACATCTTCCGCGGCGTGTCTGGTGCAGCTGCTGGCATGGATCGTGCGCAGGGCGACAACATGGGTATGCTCGCCACGGTAATCAACTCCATTGCGCTTCAGGATTGCTTTGAACGCAATGGCATGGATTGCCGCGTTATGAGCGCCATCGAGATGCGCCAAGTCGCAGAGCCCTACATCAGGCGCCGTGCCATTCGCCATTTGGAGAAGGGCCGCATCGTGATCTTTGCCGCCGGTACGGGCAATCCATACTTCACCACGGATACGGCCGCCGCGTTGCGTGCCTGCGAGATCGACGCGCAGGTACTCATGAAGGCCACCAAGGTGAGCGGCATCTACGACGCAGATCCCGTCACGAATCCCGAGGCAAAGAAGTTCGACGAGATAACCTATTCTGAGGTGCTCTCACGTGGGCTCAAGGTAATGGACGCAACGGCAACGGCGCTTTGCCAAGAGAACCATTTGCCCATAGTCGTGTTTAGCATGGAAGAGACGGAGGCCTTTGGTCTGGCTGTCCGTGGAGAAAAAGTCGGTACGACCGTTGTGGAAGGGTAGGGAACAGATCATGAGCTTGCATACAGACGAGGCACAGGAGCGCATGGAGAAGACGCTTGACTCGCTCAAGTACAACTTTGGCCGCGTGCGCACCGGTCGTGCGAATCCGCACATTCTTGATCCCATCAAGGTGGACTACTATGGCGTTCCTACGCCCATTACCCAGCTTGCCGGTGTCAAGGTGCCGGAAGCCTCAATGCTGGTCATCGAGCCTTGGGACAAGAGTTCGCTGCGCAACATCGAGAAGGCCATCCGTCAGTCCGACCTTGGCATCACCCCCTCGAACGACGGCCACGCCATCAGGCTCCCGTTCCCCCAGCCCACCGAGGAGCGCCGCAAGGAGCTCGTGCGCGACTGCAAGCAGCTTGCCGAGGAGGCACGCATCTCCATCCGCAACGCGCGCAAGGACGCGAACCGTGCCATCGACCGTGACGAGGAGCTCTCCGAGGATCAGCAGACCGTCGAGAAGAAGCGCATTCAAAAGCTCACCGACAAGTACGTGGGCATTATCGACGACATGCTCAAGCAGAAGACTGCCGAGGTAATGGAGATATAAGTGGAGCGCGACGAGGCTAAGCTTCGCGCTTACTTTGAGGAACCCCCCGCTGATGTGAGCTTGGAAGACGTTGACTTGGCTCGCATCCCGCGTCATGTGTCGTTTATTATGGACGGCAATGGCCGCTGGGCACAGGCACGCGGTTTGGCGCGCTCCAAGGGCCACGCGGCCGGGGTTGATTCGTTGCGCGAAGCGGTTACCACCAGCGTGAGACTCGGTGTGGACGTGCTCTCTGCCTATGCCTTCTCCACAGAGAATTGGCGGAGGCCTCAGGAGGAGGTCAATCTCCTCATGCATCTGTTCGCCACGACACTGGTGAAGGAACTGCCGCTCTTCCATCAGGAAAACGTGCGCCTGCGGTTCTTGGGAGACATTGATGCTCTGCCCAAGAAGACCGCGAACGTGTTCCAGCGCGGTTTGGACGAGACGGCAGGCTACGACGGCATGACGTTCGCCCTGGCGGTTAACTATGGTTCGCGTGCAGAAATGGCACGAGCCGCTCGAATGATTGCAAGCGACGTTGCCGCAGGAATATTGGACAAGGACCAGATAGACGAGCAGGCGATCGCCGACCGGCTCTACACGGCCGGGCTTCCCGATCCGGAACTGCTGGTACGTACGTCGGGGGAGCTACGTCTCTCCAACTACCTGCTCTGGCAGCTTGCCTATACCGAGATCGTCGTTACCGATGTGCTGTGGCCAGATTTTTCACGCTGGGACTACCTGCGTGCCATCCGGTCGTACCAGCATCGAGACCGCCGCTTTGGGGGTGTAACGTCTGCGTGAGTAAGAAGCCAGCCCCAGAGCAAGAAGGCAAGTCAGCGGTCGTTGGCATTGACCGTGGAATAGAGAAGCTCGAAAGCAGGCGCGACTCCAAGGAGGAGCAGCGCGTAGCTGGGACGCTCAAGGGACAGCGCGTGCGCGGTTGGACGGAGAAGCTGCTCACGCGTACCATGTCGGGCGCCGTATACGTGATTGCCATCATCGCCTGCCTGTACTGGGGCGTTTTGCCCACGGCCGCTCTCATGGCGGCCATGGCCTGGCTCTGTTGTTCGGAATTCTTCAGGATTTGTCGCATGGCCGGCAGGCGTCCGTATGAGATTGCGGGCCTAACGGCCGCGATAGCCTACCCAATCGTTGCCACCCTTTGGGGACCAGGCATGCTCATTGCGGTGACGCTGCCGCTATTGTTGGTGGTCGCCACATGGTACGTCCTCAACCCACGGGCGAACATTGCAGACGTCGCCGTTTCGGTTTTGGGACCGGTCTATACCTCGCTGCCGCTCTCGTGCATTGCCCTCATACGCGCGTATGACCCTGGGTTATCAGGTGCCGCCCTTGCACTTGTGGTGATAGCGGCCATATGGGCCGAGGACTCGCTTGCGTACATCGTGGGTTCCAGCTTGGGATCGCACAAAATGGCGCCGCGCATCTCGCCCAACAAGAGTTGGGAGGGCTTCTATGGTGGCATCGTTGGGTCGCTGCTTGCTTGGGGCATTGCGGCAGCGCTGCACATAGGTGGCATTTCCATCCAGCTCGCGTTGGCGTGTGCCTTGGTGGAGGCCGTTGTGGCCGTTATCGGTGACCTGTTTGAGTCGCGCATTAAGCGTGGCGTGGGCGTAAAGGACTCGGGAAACATTCTGCCCGGCCACGGTGGTTTGCTTGATCGTACCGACTCGCTGCTCTTTGGCAGCGTGGTTATCTATTTCATTCTCCTGATTGGAGGCATACTGTGAGCATCTTTGAGGACACTGCGCCGCGCGCTAGCCGTCACCAACCGCTACGCGTGGCGGTTCTTGGGTGCTCGGGGTCCATAGGTACGCAAACACTGGACGTATGCCGACAGCACGCGGATAAGGTCCAGGTCGTGGCGCTGTCCGTGCATGGATCAACCAAGGCACTTGTGGCGGCAGCGCGTGAGTTTGGCGTGAGCCACGTTGCCGTGAGCGATGAGCGCCATGCGCACGATGCCATCTTGGGCGAGTTGCCACAGGGCTGTGTGCTGCACACTGGCCCAGAGGGCGTTGTGGCGTTGGGAGAGCTTCCCGAGGTTGACTGCGTGGTGTCGGCCGTCGTGGGTGCTGCCGGCATTCGGGCGGGGCTCGCCTCGCTCTCCGCCGGCAAGGTGTTGGCCTATGCCAACAAGGAATCGATCGTGGTGGGTGGCGACCTGCTTATGCCGCTCGTGGCTCCTGGCCAGCTCATACCGGTGGACTCTGAGCATAGTGCCATCTACCAATGCCTGGTGGGGGAGCGAGGCTCAGAGGTTGCCAAGATCTGGCTCACTTGTTCGGGCGGTCCGTTTTACGGCATGTCGCGTGAAGAGCTTGCCCACATGACCGCTGCGGACGCGCTTGCCCATCCCACGTGGAACATGGGCCAAAAGATCACCATCGACTCGGCATCGCTCATGAACAAGGGACTCGAGGTGCTCGAGGCGCATCATCTGTTTGAGGTGGGCGTGGACGATGTGCGTGTGCTCGTGCAGCGTCAAAGCCGCATCCACTCCATGGTGGAGTTTGTGGACGGCTCCGTAAAGGCGCAATTCGGTCCTTCCGACATGCGCATTCCCATTCAATATGCGCTGAGCTATCCCAATCGCTGGTCCGCACCGTGCACGCCCGTGGACTGGTGCCAGGAACCGGCTCTAACGCTGGGCGAGGCAGACGAGGACGCGTTCGGCTGCTTGGCATTGGCACGAGAGGCAGGGCGTGTGGGAGGCACGTTGCCCTGCGCCATGAACGCCGCCAACGAGGTGGCGAATGAGGCTTTCCGCCTCAATCAATGTGGTTTTCTTGACATCGAGCGCATTGTGCGCGAGGTGATGGAACAAACGAGCGTGGAGCGGGTAGAGTCTCTTCAACAGCTTGAGGATTGCGATGCGCTCGCGCGATCGCGCGCGCGTGAAGTGCTGCTGGAGGTTTCTGCATGAACGTTGCCATAGGGGTACTCTCCGCTGTGTTTTGGGGAGTGGTATTGCTTTCCGTTCTCGTGTTCGTGCACGAGGGCGGTCACTATTTGATGGCTCGCGCCTTTCACGTGCGGGTCACGGAATTCTATCTGGGCTTGCCGTGTCGCATAAAGCTCTTCCGCAAGAGCAAAAAATACGGTACCGAGGTGGGCGTAACGCCGTTGTTGCTCGGTGGATACAATCGCATTTGCGGCATGGAGAGCCTTGACGGCCTGACTGACGAGATGCTTGCCGAGGCATTTGCAATCGTGCAGCAGGAAGGTCGCGTGGATGCCGAGGTTGTGGCAGATCGCATGGGCATAGAGCTGGCTCAGGCGTACGACCTGCTTGCCATGCTTACCGATTGGGCAGCCATTCGTCCGTACTACAACCCCGATTTGGATGAGAAGCCCAACCAAAAGGAATTCCCGGCGGCATTCGAGACGCTGGCGCGCGACGCCAACATGCTCACCGAGTACGACTTGGGACACGACTTCTCTTTGGAGGGTTCAACCGAGGCAGGGGAGCCGCGACCGGTGTCCCGTCCCAACGAGCAGCTCGAGGCAGAGAAGAGCCATACCTACCTAGGATGCAACTTGCCCAGGCGCCTTGCCATTCTGGTAGCTGGCCCCTTGGTCAACATCATCTTGGCGTTTGTTCTTACGGTGGGCGTCTTTATGGCCGTAGAGCAGCGGGTCCCCATAAACGAGAACGTGCTGGGAAGCGTGGAGCAAGGCTCAATTGCCGAATCCGCCGGGCTGCGTGAGGGTGACGAGCTGGTGTCCGTGGGCGAGACGTCCATTGCGGACTGGAACGAGCTCGCGACCGCCCTGCAAGCTGCCTGTGCGGCTGGCGATGACTTCGATATCTCCTATGTGCGCGATGGGAAGGAAGCAGTCGCTCACATTGATTTGCCCGAGGACGAGCAGGTGGAGATAATCGGCGTGAGTCCTCGCATAGAGTCCTTCCACCTCACGCTGTCTGAGGCGGTAACCGCCACGTTTAACTATGTGGGCATGGTGGTGTCTGTGGTCGCTCGACTTATCATGCCGCAGCATACCATGGAGGTGCTCAACCAGTCCTCGTCGATCGTGGGTATCTCGGTTATGGCGTCGGAGGCGGTGTCGAAGGGCTTTTTGGACGTTATCTCGCTTATGGCCGCCATATCCATGTCGCTCGGATTCATGAATCTGCTGCCCATACCGCCGCTTGATGGAGGCAAGGTGCTCACTGAGCTCATTGAGGCGATTATCCATCGGCCGCTCTCCATGAAGGCGCGCATGGCGATGAGCTACGTGGGCATTGCGTTCTTCGTGTTCGTGTTTGTTGTGGTCGTGCGCAACGACGTGTTGCGACTGCTCGCGGGATAGGAATCATTCATGGTACAGAAGCAAGACACGCCTCGCGCGCGTACGCGCAGGGTGATGGTGGGCAACGTGCCCGTTGGAGGCGGTGCGCCGGTGAGCGTGCAGTCCATGTGCACGACGCATACGGACGATGCCAGCGCCACGCTTGAGCAGATCGATCGTCTGGCAAAGGCGGGTTGCGAGATCATCCGTGTGGCCGTGCCCAACAAGGACGCCCTGCCGGGTTTTGCGGAAATCTGCGCCTCGTCGCCGTTGCCCGTGGTTGCCGATATTCACTTTGACCATGAGTTGGCCATTGGGGCGGCGCAACGTGGTGCTGCAGCCCTGCGCGTGAACCCGGGCAACATTGGCTCATTCGATCGCGTGGACGCCATCATAGATGAGGCAGGCAGCGCGGGTATTCCCATTCGCATTGGTGTGAATGCAGGGTCACTTGACACGGCGGTTGCCGAGCGACAGGATCTCACGCTTCCGCAAAAGCTCGTGGCGTCTTGCGAGGCGTTCGTGCGTCACTTCGAGGAGCGAGGCTTCGGCGACATCGTGCTCTCGGCAAAGGCTCACTCGGTACCGGTGACCATAGAGACGTATCGCATGCTCTCTCAGTCGCTTCCGGACTATCCGTTGCATGTGGGCGTTACGGAGGCGGGGACGCTTCGCCAAGGCACGGTCAAGAACTGTGCTGCTGTTGGCGTGCTGCTGGAAGAGGGCATCGGAGACACCATGCGCCTCTCGCTCACGGCGGACCCGGTTGAGGAAGTGGACGTCGCCTGGGAGCTGCTTGCCGCGCTGGGGATGCGTCGTCTTCGTCCCGAGCTCGTGAGTTGCCCCACGTGTGGGCGCACGCAGGTAAACCTCATTGGCATGGCCGAGGAAGTGGAGCGCAGGCTGCGCGACGTGAGGTCTCCCATTAGCGTGGCCGTGATGGGTTGCGTGGTCAACGGCCCTGGCGAGGCGCGTGACGCCGACATTGGCATTGCGTGTGGCAAAGGCCGTGGACTCATCTTCGTGGGCGGCGAGCCGTTGCGGCGCGTGGAAGAGGAGCATTTGGTAGACGAACTCTTTGAGGAGATTGGACGCAGGTTCTGCTAGAGTAGGGCAACCTGTTCTTTGAGGGAAGGAAACAACGTGAAGCACTTTGCACGCATGAGCGCGACCTATGCGCCAACGCTCAAGGAGGATCCGGCCGAGGCGGAGCTTGCGAGTCATAGGCTTTTGTTGCGTGCCGGCATGATTCGCAAGACGGCCGCAGGTCTGTACAGCTATCTGCCGCTCGCATGGCGTTCTCTGCTCAAGATCGAGGCGGTCATTCGCGAGGAGATGGAGGACATCGGGGCACAGGAGATGCTGGTGCCCATGGTGACCCCCGGCGAGCTGTGGCATGACTCGGGCAGGTGGGAGAAGTACGGCCCCGAACTCATGCGCATGGAGGACCGTCACGGCAGGGAGTTCTGCCTTGGCCCCACGCACGAGGAGACCTTTACCGATTTGGTACGCAACGAGCTGCGTAGCTACAAGCAGCTCCCTGTAACGCTCTATCAGATACAGGACAAGTTCCGCGACGAGATGCGTCCTCGATTCGGCCTCATGCGCGGTCGCGAGTTCATAATGAAGGACGCCTATTCCTTTGACGCAACCGTTGAGGGCATGCAGCATTCCTACGAGGAGCAGAAGGACGCCTACGCTCGCAGTTGTGAGCGCTGTGGCCTCCGTGCGCTGCCCGTGGTGGCCGACTCTGGTCAGATCGGTGGTGACACGAGCGTGGAGTACATGGCCCTTGCCGAGGCGGGGGAGGCCGAGCTCGTATGGTGCGATTGTGGCTTTGCGGCAGACACCGAGGCCGCCACGGCTGGCGTGACGGTGGTTGAGGGCACTTCCGGCGATTTGGAGAAGGTGCACACACCCGATTGTGCTACGATTGCGGACCTCGCCACCTTCTTGGGCGTGCCTGAGTCTGCGACCCGCAAGGCGCTTGCGCTCGTCGACGGCGACGGCAAGCCTGCCGTCGTGTTCGTTCCCGGCGATCACGAGATGAACGATGTAAAGGCGGAGCATGTCTTTGGCGAGTTCCACCTCATGACCGACGAGGAGATTGAGTACTACGGTCTTGTGAAGGGCTTCATAGGCCCCGTTGGCCTACCCGAGGGTGTGACGGCCTATGCGGACGAGAGCCTGCGACAGAGCGCGTGGTGGACTGTGGGTGCCAACGAGTCCGACTATCATCTGGTACATGCGCATCCCGGTCGCGACTTCCAGATTGCGGACGACAACTGGGTCGATGTGGTTACTGCCCAGGAGGGTGACGCCTGCCCGCGTTGTGGTAAGCCGCTGCACGGTGCACGCGGTATTGAGGTGTCTCAGGTGTTCCAGCTTGGGACCAAGTACTCGGAGGCCATGGGTGCCACCTTCATGGACGAGGACGGCAAAGAGAAGCCCTTCCAGATGGGCTGCTATGGCATCGGTGTGAGCCGTACGCTACAAGCAGTGGTGGAGCAGCATCACGACGATCAGGGCATCTGCTGGCCAGTGTGCGTGGCTCCGTATGAGGTGGAGATCGTCCCGCTCGATGTGAAGGGCGAGGTGCTTGACGTGGCGGAGCGCATTGCCACCGCCGCCGTGGACGCTGGCCTTGAGGTCGTACTCGACGATCGCAAGGAGCGTGCGGGCGTCAAGTTCGCCGATGCCGACCTCATGGGCTTCCCATACCAGGTCATTCTGGGCAAGCGTGGCGTGAAGAACGGTGTGGCTGAGGTGAAGGAACGCGCCTCTGGCGAGCGTACCGAAGTGCCGTTGGACGAGGTTGCCGACTGGCTCGCAGAGCGCGTGGCGCCACAGCGTGCGTAGGCTCACATAACGCGGAGATAGCGCGCCCCCTTTGCTCTGTCGCAACGGGGGCGCGCGCTTTTATTGATGAGGGCAAATTAGCGTACGCGTACCCTCGCGTAGCTAGAGCTCGAGCCAGAGTTGTTGTAAATCTTGAAGAAGCTCGTGTCGGTATAGATGTATACGTACTTGCCACGCCTGGACTTGCCCACATACTTGGCATAGGAGCACGCCCTCTTTGCGGCCTTTTTGCTGTTGCAGACATACACCGTTCCGTACTCCCTATAGGAATAGCTTCCATAGCGAGCGTTCTTGGAGAAGGTATATGTGGTCACACCGCCAGACTTGCGGACGCTCTCCTTGTACCATTTACCTTTCCACTTTTTGGGTACGGTGATCTTGAAGTTCTTCGTTGTGTAGGTGCGCTTCTTAATGCGCTTGGCCGAAGCTGCCGTGCTAAGGATGGGAGCGGCATCAGCGTTCGTGGTGCTTGCAAAGGCTGCGACGGGTATGGCGGCAAATGCCATCAACGCAGCGAGCTGCAAACAAATGATTACGCGGAGGGAAGAGCGTCTCTTCATGATGGTTCCTTTCTTCTGAACCAGTCTTAAGGTTGCATTTAGTTTAATCGAATATGATGGTAATGACGCACGCAATCCTCCCATTGGCCTAGCTAGTGGATACCGTCAAGTCGTGAAACGACTCACTGCGGCTTTTTTCAAAAAAAGTGTTGACCTGAGCGCAAGAATGCCGTATATTATTTCTCGCACCAAGTCACGGGGAATTAGCTCAGCTGGGAGAGCGCATGACTGGCAGTCATGAGGTCAGGGGTTCGATCCCCCTATTCTCCACCAAGTATCCGAGCGGCGGCGATTGCCGTCGCTTTTTTACTAGGGCCTGTGGCGCAACGGTTAGCGCAGGGGACTCATAATCCCTGGGTTGGGGGTTCGAATCCCTCCGGGCCCACCAGACAAACGAGCAGGTCAGCATATGTGCTGGCCTGTTTTTGCTTAATGAGATATGTCATACCCCCCTTTGGCCACGTGTAACTGATGGTGTTGGCAGTTCCGCTGGCTTTGCGCTCGCCGAGGGTTTTTTCGCTGGAATCTGCATTGCCGAGTCCGAAAAACCCTCGGTGATGCAAAACTTGGCGGACGGACCCTCGGCGATGAAAAACCCAGCGAATGGACCTTCAGCGATGAAAATCTCGGTGAATTGTCCCGTAGGACTGGTGGCAGGAACCTAACCAGTCAACCGTTAGCTGAGACGATGCGGGCGACATCGGCAGAATTGGGTGGTTGGGCGTATCGTCGTAACGTGCGTCGCGCTACTCGTCCCAGTCGCGGTGCGCGGTTATGTCGGAATCAAGCCATCCCTCGTCGTACACGCTACCCATCCCCTTGTATGGCACTGCCCTCGGGCGGCCCATCGTGTAGAGCGGGCACGACTTGGGCCCGTAGCAAAAGCTCTCGAAGCGAAGTCGCTGAGAAACCCCAAAGTCATATTCGATGATGGCGTTTGCCATCGCTGCCCACTTGCACGTGAAACACTTGCCCTTGTAGCGGCGCGTGTCGAGCATCCTGCACTGGCGATACGCATACGTCGCGAGCGGCTCGACCTCGCCGGTCCACGGCGGTCGGGGGCCTTCGACTGGCTCCGGTCCTCGCGCGACCACCTTGAGCGCGCCCGCTCGGTAGTAATCGGCGTACTCGCGCTTGGGATAGAGCTTCGTCCATGCGGTACCCATGAGCTCATCGCCGAGACGGAGGTGAAGCTTCTGTTGCTGCTTCTCGGATACGGCGACCGAGAAGCGCCCTTCGACACCTGCCGAGACACCCTCCAGGAACACGTTATAGCCTTTGTGGGAGTGGGTGCGATTGTCAAGGCGGTACCTCCATACGTCGGATCGTACCTGCACAGCGCGCACAGTTCCCCGAAACTCAATCTTCTTCTGCTGTGCGTTGTTCATCTGTCTACCCCTTGCCGTTTGCCCATACCGGTAGGGTAGCACGTAGGTGTGGACTCGTAGGCCGACATTGCACATGAGGATACAGCGGATCAAGCAGGTTAGGTGTCTTACGGTGGCCTGAGCCAACGCGTTGTTCGGTCTTGCTTCAATCGGTTCGGTGCCGCAGGCCACTGCCGGCTGTGCCTCAACGAAGTCCGTCTAGGTGGTGCAGAGCAGAACTTCTCACATCCTGTCGTTTGTTTCAATCCTGTTCTTTCTTGATGTATCACACAGTGTTTAAACTATTATTCAGAAAACGCGCAGTATAGTTCACATCGGGAGGAATAATGAAGAAGACGTTGATGTGTCTACTCATGGCTGCGGCTTTGAGCGTTGGCGTTCTGCCTATGACGGCGCTGGCACAGACGGCCGATGAGGAGCTGTCGATGCTCGAGGGAGACGTACGGCGCTCTGCGGAGGGTGCGGTCTACTTGCAATCGGCCCAAGAATCCAATCCCATGCTTTCGGTTTCTTCCAATGGCACGTCGGTCGTCGACAAACCGCAAGCCAAGCAACTTGCCTCTGTCGCAAAGGTGTCGCCAATTGCCAAACAGGTTTATACGGGCGCTCAGATAAAGCCGCTGCCGGTCGTGACAACCATTACAGGCGCGACGCGACTCGTAAAGGATCGCGATTATATCGTTTCGTATGGCGTAAACAAGAACGTTGGCTCAGGCATCGTTACCGTTACGGGCAAGGGTTTATACAGCGGCCAGATTACCGTCCGGTTCACCATAGCAAAGGCACCCAACACCATTACGAAGGTGACCAGATCCAAGACGTTGAATGCCTCCAAGCTCAAGAAGAGGAAACAAACGTTCAGGATTTCTGCAATAACAAAGGATAACGCCTCGAAGAGCTTCAAACGCGTAACTGTGTCGAAGAAAGCGGCTAAATATGTTTCTGTGAACAGTCAGGGTAAGGTGTCTGTTTCGCGCGGGCTCAAAAAGGGCACGTATAAACTCAGGGTCAAGATAACCGCTGGTGCAACAAGCAACTATAAAAAGACAATTACTACCAGGACCATCAAGCTTGTGGTGAAGTAGCGAGCTGTGGACGAAACCAAGAGAGACGCTGGGCAACAGGTCTTATCGACGGGCATGGCAGGCAAGATAAAGCACCCTGCCGTGCTCGTTTTTTGTCTGTGTGTTGCTGCTTGTGTGGCGGCACTTTTATCGGTGGTCGTACGCCTTCCCTCTGCAGAACCCTATGGCGCGAGCAACAAGGAGCGCACAGCGTATACCACCGACACGGGTACGCCGTACTTCACCGATCAGGACTCCTACTATCATGTGCGCCTGGTACAAAACCATATGACAAGCGGCGTGTTTGGCGATACCGTTGTGGATGGACAAACCTCATGGGACACCAAGAGCTTTTGGCCCGAAGGTAGAAGTGCCGCATATCCACCTGGAATCGTGTGGCTAACGGAAGCCGCATGGGGTGTCTTGCATGCGTACGCCGGTGTGAGCCTTGAGCGGATGGAGTTCTGTATTCCCGTCTTGGCGTCTTCCTTGGTTGCCCTCGTCGGCTTCGTGCTTGGCATGCGCGTGAACGGGGGAGTATGCGGCTTAGTGGTGGGCGTGTTGGTGTCATGTGCGCCTGGCTTTGTGCTTCGTAGCGTGTTTGGAAGATACGATACGGATGCGCTTATCGTGCTCTTGGACGTGCTTTTGGTGCTGATGCTCACCGAAGCTTTGCGTGCACAAACCTTACGCAAAAAGGCACTGCTATTCGGAGGGTTCCTGTTTGTCGCTTGGACGTATGGTCTCTGTTGGACGCCACAAAATGTAGCCCTTTACGTGGCAATGCTGCTTGTGGGAGCGCTGCTGTATGTACTGCTCGTAGCATGGAATCGGCGTACAAAAGGCCTTGGTGCAATCGACGCGGTCACAACGTCTGGTGTTAACCTTGCGCTGGTGGTGCTGTGTGTGATTGTAGCGGTTGTCGCAGGCTTTGTCGTGTATGGCCCCCACTTTGTGAGCCAAGCCGTACGTGCCGTAGCAGGCACTGTCGACCTTGGCGCAAGTAGTGCCATGCCGAGCATGTTCACGTCGGTCTCGGAGCTGCGCGCGCCAGCCCTGTCGCCCGAAGTGGGCTTGCGGTGGCTTGTGGGCGATATGCTCAGGAGTGACGCAACTATCTTGGAGGGTTTGGGCGGTGTCGTGGTTTGTCTGTTCGCAGCCGTGGGCTTGTTGGCGCTTGTCTCGTGTGCCCGCGACCGAAAGGCAACGAATACACCGCTAGACCCGAATGCATGTCGCATCTATCTTTGTGTGATTGGTGTTCAGTTGGTTGGAGGATGCTACCTGAGTCTGCGCGGTATCCGGTTCATCGAGCATCTGGCTGTGCCTGTTGGGGTGCTTGCAGGCGTAGGAGTGGGCTGGGCCGCTCAACTGATTCGTGCGCACCTACACCCGAAAGATCACGTTTGCCGCGTGCTCGCGGGAGCCCTCTGCACTGTGGTTTGCACTATGGCAATAGCGCCCTCGCTGCTTGGCTCATATGCGATTAGCGCCCGCACGCGTCCTTCGGCATCCGATGCCCATGCCCATGCCATGCAGTGGGTACGTAATCACGCGCTGGATGCGAACGCAGTCGTAGTCACGTGGTGGGACATGGGGTATTTCTACGAGTTCGAGTCGGGGCATCCTTGTCTCTGGGATGGCGGGACGCTCAATGGCACGCGCGCGATGCTTCTTGCCAAGGCTCTGGTCGCACAGGACCCACAGTTTTCAGTAGCCATGCTTCGCATGCTCTCGGCATCGGGCAATCGTGCCGTGGACAGACTTATGGGGCACGTGGACGCATCCATGGTGTTTTCTGCCGTATGCGACGCGCTCTTGCTTGGGGAAGACGAAACACGCTCGCTGCTCGTGGAGAGGTGCGGGCTCACTCGGGATGAGGCAAGTGAGGTCGAGTTACTCGTGCACCCCCGTGCATCCCAAGAGGTGTATCTGGTGCTCTCGAACGAGATGCTGCTACGTTTGGGTTGGTATGAGTACTACGCGGACTGGGACTTCTCGGGCGAAGCCACACCGCCGAGGGCGACGGCGTTTAACAAGGCTTGGGACGGCACGCCCCTACAGGACAGTGACGAGGGAAAAGAGCTGCTTCAAAGGCGCTCTGGTGAGACCATGTGGCGACTGCTCGTCGATGGCAAGGTGGACGGTGCCTTTGCTCGCGTGTTCGACGAGGACGATGGCGTCTCGCATGTGCGCGTATGGCGCATCGCATAGGGCAATATGTGCAAGTGTCTATCGCTGCAATCCGTCTGTGCCAACGTTAGCTGGTGGCTAATGTATGAGGCCAGCCCTCGGCATAACGGTCGAGGGCTGTGTCGTTTGCATCAGTTCGTTATCGCACTGGCGAGGCCTTGTCGCCGTAGCTCGCTGCTGCCGGCTCATCCGTGCTCGGGCAAGATGCCCCCGCGATACGCGGAGAGCAGCTCCGAGAGGTCCTCGATCTGTTCGAGGATGCTCAGGCCGTCGTCGGTGTCGAGGACGCGCAGGGGCTTATCGCGATGGTCTTCGATAATCTCCTCGTGGGCGCTGGCGATGTCGTTGTTCTTTGCGAGCGCAGCGTCGACGCCTCGGAACGGGCGATGCGCCTTGAGCCGCAAACCGAACTTGTCCTCGATGAGCGTGTAGCCGGCGATGCCCGTCGTCTTGTGATACGCGCTGCAGAAACCGCCGTCAATCACAAGCAGCTTGCCGCCCGCCCGTACGGGCGTGTCGCCGTCAATCTCGTGCACGGGCGTGTGGCCGTTCACGATGTGGACGTTGTCGCCCGTGAGGCCAAACTCGGCGAGCACGCGCTCCGCCACCCTCTCGTCGCGGCTGAGGTCAAAGTAGGGGTCCTGAGGCTCCTTCCAGGCGTCCTTGTTTGCCACATACGCGCGCTCGAACGTCTTCATGGTCCTGCCGGCCAGCGGGGAGTGATACCCGCACCACATGTACCACATCCAGTCCAGCGCCTTTTGGTCGCCAGTTGTCCACGCCTGCCTCGCGATCTTGTCCACGTAGTCGAGGTATTCCTTGCCGGAACGCACGCGGCCGCCGCTCGTAACGCGCGAGAAGCTTCCGTCCTCGTCCAAGGGGATGCAGCCATGGAAGAGCAGGCGTCCGTTGCACACCTTGTAGAGCGACCCGTGGTCATAGAGGAACTGAATGTGGTCGTGCAGGCGGTCCGAGTCGGCAAACGCATCCACAAGGCGATTCATCACGTGGCGCTCTCCCTCAGAGAGCTCGGCGGGATGCGCGGGATCCAGCGTGGGGAAGTCGCGCGTTATGAGCTCCCAGTCCTTGCCGTCTATGCGCACCGTGCCCTTGTCGATGTCGATGTTGCCCAGGAGGCAGCGGCTTTCCATGCCCCAGTTGGGGTGCCGGTGGATGGTCTGCTCCATGAGCTTGAACATGATGACGTTGATGGCCTTCTCGAGCCTATGAATGTGCGGATCGTGCTCGTAGGTGGAGTCGGCAAAGAGCGCGAGCTCGCGAAGCGAGACGCCATAGGAGCTCTCGAGCACGTCGAGCGTGTTGTAGTGGATGCAGGTGCGCACCACCTGCGCTATGCATACCTCGCTGCCAGCAGCGGCGCCCATCCATGCCGCGTCGTGGTTGCCCCACTGGATGTCCACGTTGTCGAACGCGATGAGCTCGTCCAGGATTCTGTCGGGTCGCGGACCGCGGTCGAATATGTCTCCCACCACGTGCAGGCGTGTAACGGCGAGGCGCTTGATGAGCCGCGTGATGGATTCGATAAAGTCATCGGACGCACCTATGGCGATGATCGAATCCACAATGCGCTCGTGGTAGAAGTGGTGCGCGGAGTCAGCGCCAAGGCTCACGTGCAACAGCTCGTCGATAATGTAGCCATACGCCTCGGAGAGCTGCTTGCGCACGAAGCTGCGCGTGTAGTTGTCGGAGAGCCTCCGTGCGAGGTTGCAGAGGTTCTTGAGTGTTGCGTCGTACCAGTGGGTGC
Source organism: Atopobiaceae bacterium (assembly GCA_017513965.1). Taxonomy (GTDB): domain Bacteria; phylum Actinomycetota; class Coriobacteriia; order Coriobacteriales; family Atopobiaceae; genus RUG440. Next base: position 10,114 of record JAFWMI010000122.1, on the reverse strand, counting down.
TGAGCTTGCCTTCGCTCCTGAGCTGCGCGAGCTTCTCGTCGGGGTAATAGATGAGCGTGCACAATTCGGCACGCTCCCGCTCGTCCAGCTCATTGGCATAGAGGTTGTTCACGATCTCGCGAATGACGCCGGAGCAGTTGTTGAGAATGTGCGTAAACGCCTCGAGCTCACCGTGGATGTCGCTCATAAAGTGCTCGGTGGCGCACGGGAGGTTGAGGATTGCCTCCAGGTTGATAATCTCGGTGTACACGGCTTGGCGCGTGGGGAACTCATGCGACAGCAGTCGCAAGTACTTGAGGTTGCCTTCCATGCGTCGCTCCCTTCACAGACCCATATTGGTGTGTTATAGCAAGCATACTAGAAGCCTATAGTCCATATGCGCGCAATTCTCAACGAAAGTCCGGTTGCGGCGTTTCCCATGGTTGTTCATATTGCGCTGCCCAATGAGGCGTCTTACCTGTTTACGTGCCAACGATGCGTGGATCGGCCGATGTGACAGAATGGAACCCCCTTTTGTGCAGAGCATCTGCTTTTGCTTATAAACGGATGAGAACAACTGGGCTCTCACCGCATTTGGGATACCCATGTGGTATAACGTTCGCTCTAGTTGCTTCCGAGCTGGGGAGGTTTCTTGCTAACCTACTACACTGCCATTACGCTCTTGTGCCTCATGTCGCTTGGGACACTCGCGGTGATGGTCTGGGAGAACAACCGCATGTCCAGTAGCGACAAACGACTGCTCCATGTCACGTACGCGCTCATCGCGCTTACCACGGTAACTGAGTGGCTCGGCGGGTGGTGTGACGGGCGGACTGATTTGCCCTCATGGGTGTTGCCGGCGGTCAAGTGCGTGGACTTTATCGTAAAGCCCATGGCGGGAGGTACGCTGGTCGCGCAGATGCACCTGCATAACCGATGGCGCAAGGCGCTCATCTCCATGCTTGCCTTCAATGCCCTGTTGCAAATTGTCGCCGCCTTCAACGGATGGATGGTCGTGGTCAACAATCAGGGTCACTATGGCCATGGGGTCTTGTATCCTGCCTACCTCACGGCCTGCGTCGCAGTCGTCGTGTTGGTGACGGTTGAGTCGTTCCTTTACAGCAAGGCATTTAGCCGGCAGAACCGCCTGTCGCTTGGCGCCGTGATGCTCTTCATCATGGCGGGCATCGCCATGCAAGCGCTGCTGCCCATGAGGCCTAAGGCAGTGTGTGTGGCCATGGCCATGGGTGCGTCTCTTATGTTCATACGCTATGCAGAATTCTCGTCACTCGAGATGGACGAGCGTCTCAACACTCAGCGCGAGCAGATAGACACGGACGCCCTTACCGGCATGTTCAGTCGCCGTGCCTATACGCAGGCGCTCGCCGAGTTAAACGCCGCAGGATCACTGCCCAGCGACCTCGTCGCCTTCTCCGTAGACATCAACGGCCTTAAGCAGATGAATGACACATTGGGACACGAGGCGGGTGATGAGCTGATCGTAGGTGCGGCAAATTGCCTGAAGGCAGCCTTTGGCACCACTGGCCGCTGTTACAGAACCGGCGGGGACGAGTTCGTGGTGCTCGCATGCCTGCTCCGTGGGAAGCCCGAGGAGATGCTGGAACGTTTGAAGCGAGAAACCGCGCAATGGCACGGAAAGCTTGTGTCGGGCATCACGCTCTCGGTGGGGTACGCAGTGGCGGCGGACTGCGAGGGAGCCTCCGCCGAGGCGCTCATACATGAGGCTGACCTCGTCATGTATGGTGCCAAGGCAGCGTATTACCAAGGCGTTGTCCGCGACCGTCGACGCAGAAGGTAGGCCCGGGGAGGTCGTGTGCCTACTCCGCGACCTCAACGTGTGCCAGACCGCCGAGCACCATTCATGGGAATCAAATGACATAGTCGGGTACCAACGACCCATGGTTCATACGTGCATGATGCTCGTTGCTGGTCCGGTTGCGGCGTTTCCCATTGTTGTGACGTGGTAAAACGCGAACGCGTGCGGTCAAGTGTGCTACGCTCATGCAGGGTACAACGACGAGAAACGAGGTTTCCATGTCTTCCGAAGCAAAGCGCGTCAAAATATTCACGCTCCTCGAGCTGGCACTCGGCTTGGCCTTGGTGGTGTATGGCATTGTGCTTATCGTGGGCGGAAGTCCTGCTCATATGCCTGCCGTCATGTGCGGCGAGGGCGTCTTTGGCCTGTTCTTTGGCGCGCGTTCGGCGCTCATTGCAAACGTGCCGGCACGTATTGGCAAGCTCGTGTCCTTTGGACTCGTGGCGCTGCTCATACAGGTGGTATGCATTGTCGCAATCGTGATGACAATCGGCACCGACCACGTTGCCGAGAACCCCTTGCCCGTATGCCTCTCTGCCATTCCGGCGGTGTTCTCGTTGGTCATCGTTTTGTTGTCGCGCGGCATGGCCAAGCGTGCGGAGCGATAGGGATGGACGAGGAGAGCCTTCGCACAAGCCATGACCTGTTGTCCTTTATAGCTGCGAGCCCCACGGCGTTCCATGCCGTACGTGAGCAGCGAACGGTCTTGGAAGATGCGGGCTTCACGTTTCTTCCGGAGTCAAGCAAGTGGCGGGTTGAGCGCGGCGGCCGGTATTACACGATTCGCAACGGTTCCAGTATCGTGGCGCTGAGCGTGGGGAAGCACGTGACCAACCCACAGTTTCTTATTGCTGCCTCGCATACCGATTCGCCCATGTTCAAGATCAAGGCGCACGCCCAAACGAGCGGCCCTCTGGGGTATGCGGGCATCGACACCGATGTGTATGGTGGCATGATCGATCGCACGTGGTTGGACAGGCCGCTCACGGTGGCGGGTAGGGTGCTGGTTAAAGACGATGCTGGCATACGCAGCCATTTGATATGCCCAAACAAAGACTTGCTTCTTATCCCGAGTCTTGCGATCCACCTCAACCGCTCGGTTAACGAGAAGGGCGCGATCGACCGCAAGTGTGACATACGCCCCTTGCTCTCTGCGGGATTGCTTGAGGCTGGCTCATTTGACCGGTTGATTGCCTCTGAGGTTGGCGTGGAACCGGAGGAGGTGCTCGGTCGCGACCTGTTCGTGGTAAACCGACAGCAAGGCGTGGTGTGGGGTGCGGCTAACGAGTTTGTCTCGGCCCCGCGCCTGGATGACCTTCAGTGCGCGTTTTCTTCGCTACGTGCGTTTGCAGAGACGCGCAACGAAGCGGCAATCACGGTGCATGCGTGCTTTGATAGCGAGGAGGTGGGTTCGGGCACCATGCAGGGTGCCCAGTCAACGTTTTTGCCAGACGTGTTGCGTCGCGTGTGTGCGGGCCTAGGGATGCGGCGCGAGGAGTATTTTCGTGCATTGGCACGCTCGTTTATGGTGAGTTGCGACAACGCCCAGGCATTGCATCCCAATCATCCCGAGCTCTACGACGAAGAGAATCGCGTTCGCATGAACGGTGGTGTGGTAATAAAAGAGGCGGCCAACCAAAAGTACGCGACTGACGGCCTGAGTCGCGCCGTGTTTGCACGCATCTGTGAGCGTGCGGGCGTTCCTACACAGGCCTTCGCCAACCGGAGCGACATTGCTGGTGGCTCAACGCTGGGCAACCTCGCCATGCGCCAGGCCAGTATGCACACCGTGGACGTGGGTCTCGCGCAGCTTGCCATGCACTCGGCCTACGAGACGGCGGGCGCGCGGGACACGTCGTATCTTATCGCGGCGCTCAAGGCGTTCTTTGCCTCCACGCTTGAATTCGACGGAGAGGGCAACATCTCGATGGGATAGAAGGATGGGGAACAATCCCCTGAAGTCGGGACAGCCCCTTTGTTGCAACGCAGCAAAGGGGCTGTCCCATACCTATCGTGAGTTGACGTTTGACGTGAGCGCCTAGTCGCCAAAGCTGATGCCCAGAAGCTTTGCCTGCTGTACGAGCTGGCTCTCGGGGTCGACGACCTTGAGCCTGCCAGCAACGATGTCGAGCGGCACGCGCACGATCTTGCGGTCCTTGTCGGCAACCATGAAGCCCCACTCGCCCTTGAGGATGCCGCTTGCTGCCTCGACGCCCACCTGCGTGGCAAACACGCGGTCGGCCGCGCACGGCTGGCCACCACGCTGGGTGTGGCCGGGTACGGCAACGCGAATCTCGCGACCGGTGCGCTCGCCAATCTCCTTGGCGATCTCGTACGCAACGGAATGGCCGCGCCTGGCAACCTTCTTCTTGTACTTCTTCTTGGGCAGCTCCGCGTCCTCCTTGGAGATGGCGCCCTCGGCGGCCACGATAATGGAGAAGCGGCTTCCGGTGCCGTCGCGATGGTCGATGGTCTCGATGACCTTGTTGATGTCATATGGAATCTCGGGCAGCAGGATGACGTCCGCGCCACCGGCGATGCCGGCATACAGAGGAATCCAGCCAACCTTGTGGCCCATGATCTCAATGACGAACACGCGGCCGTGGGAGCTCGCCGTGGTGTGGATGTCGTCGATGCACTTGGTGGCAATCTCGATGGCGGAGTCAAAGCCAAAGGTGTAGTCGGTGCCCCAGGTGTCGTTGTCAATCGTCTTGGGAAGGGCGATTACGTTGAGGCCCTCCTCCGAAAGGCGGTTGGCCGTCTTGGTGGAGCCGTTGCCGCCACCCATGACCAGGCCGTCAAGCTGGAGCTCCTTGTAGGTCTGCTTCATGGAAGCAACCTTGTTGAGACCCTCGGGCGTGGGCTCGTCAAGCAGCTTGAAGGGTGTGCGGCTCGTGCCGAGCATGGTGCCGCCCTGCGTGAGAATGCCCTTGAAGTCGATGGGGGAAAGCTTGCGGTAGTTGCCGTAGATCATGCCACGGTAGCCATCCAGGAAGCCGTAGATCTCCACGGGGTCTTTGCTCTGAGCATAGAGCGTCTTTGCCACACCGCGCATGGCCGCATTGAGCGCCTGGCAGTCTCCGCCACTGGTGAGCATTCCAATTCTGAGCATCTGGGCTCCTCTCCTGAGTTCAACAATGCTACGAGTATGGCACAAAATTGTGATGCGATGTTTGTAATGTGCGCCAATGGAAACGAAGTCCTAGCCAGATTGCTCGGAAGGGGCTTTTTGCGTAACAAAGTTGAGCTTGTCGAGCTGGGGAACGTGGATGTGTACGAGCTTGTTGAGCCGGTCCCGTTCGTTTGCGGAAAGCTCGCGCGTAGTGGTGATGGTGGCCACCAGATGCTGGACAATGCTGTCCTGCTTGATGTCGTAGGAATCCTCAACGCTCACCACGTAGGAAGAGAAGCCGGGACAAACGGCCTCCAGCTCGAGGGTGGTGGTCTCTATGTCGTATGTGTCGGTGGCCTCAAATACCTCGCCGCCGTTGTTTATCTGCGTTTGGTGCACCACGTGACCCGAGACAATAACGCAGGGAATGGCAAAGGCGATGGTGCAAAACACGAGTCGTCGGCGTACGTGCTGCACCTCCTGATTCACGGTCGTGCGCTCCTCAGGCGTCACGACGCCGTCGTCGTTGAGGTCGTACTTGAGGGGAACATGGAGCCACACGAAGATGAGCTCGGCGCCAAAGGCGATGAACACCACGTTTATGAGGAACTCGTACAACGCCATCACAACGTCCATAAGGCTGCGCATGGCAAGGTAGAAGCCTGCGGTGCAGAGCGGCGGCATGAGTGCGGTGGCTACGGCAACCCCGGCAATGAGCGTGGAAGGCTCTTGTCGGCGCGAGTTGCCTATGCCGCCCGCAATGCCGCCTGCGAGGGCGATGAGCAGGTCCCACACGGTCGGGCTCGTGTTGGTGAGCAGCTCGGAGGTGGTGTTGGAGATGGGGGAGATAACGAAGTAGAGCGTAGAGGTTGCCAGGCAAATGGCCATCTGTATGAGCAGCCCAAAGGCCGAAGAGCGAAGCATGCGCCAGTTGACGGTGGCAAACGCATAGGCGATGGCCAGTACGGAGCCCATGAGAGGACAGATGAGCATGGAGCCCACGATAGCCTCGGTGGAATCCACGTTAAGGCCAATGGACGCAATGAGCATGGCGACGATGAGCAGGCAGAGGTGGATGCCGTCTATGCGTTCGCCTGCCGAAATGCGTTCCTTGATGACCTCGTATTTTGCGCGACCCTGATGCATGCTGAAGTATGACCTCAGCATGTGCCGTGGGTTACCGATTGCCATGTGTCGCCCCCAAGGTTGGACCGTTAGTTCTTTGATTCCGTGTCACCATAGCATATGCCGCACGCATGACGGCCCATGCGCTCTGCTTCCTCGAGACTTACGGTGCGAAGCGCCTCCTCGTTTGCGTTGCTGAGTCCGCTGCAGCCAGCATCGCGATGATAGGCCTTTCCCGACGCCGACACCACCACGAGCGTCTCGTCGTCAATTGGCGTGGGTTGGGGATCTGGAACAGGCGCCGTGGTCTCCTGAGCGTACTCGCCTGTGGCGTAGTCGATGGAAAAGCCCAGGGCTGCGTTGAACACCTCCACACGCTCGTCGATAAGCCCGTCCGATGACCGCATGTCCACGATCACGCTGCGGGGCACAGGCTCGTCTCCCTCGTATGCCGCAACGGCGCGATACGAGAGGGTGCCCTTGGGATGCTCCTCAAGCCATGCCCTGCACCGCGTCTCGCAATAGGCCATGCCGCCAGAACCGTCGTTGTTGCCCACGTTCTGCAGGCGCGTGCCCGTTATGAGGTTGCAGAGCTCGTCGCAGCCACCCAGCGACTTTGCCAGCAAATGAGACCGATTCCAAAAGTAGCCGTGGTAGGAGCTGCCATCTGGCAGCTGGAGCTCGACCTCGGCGTTGTGTCCCCATCCCGTGGGTTCGAGCGAGCTCATGTCGCCCCGCTCGCGCGCGATGCCTCGTGCCATGGCGTCGTAGTCCACTACCGTCTCTGCCCACGTGGCCCTTCCCAGTGCGTCAAGGTCACCGTAGGCCGTCTCGCCCGCAGAGAGTGTGCTCACGTATGTTGCCGGGCCGTCTACGCGATAGTAGTTTGGGTAGGCACTTGCATCCCACGCCGTGTATGTTGGGGCGGGGGGTGCCTTGTCCACTTGCGCATGCATCGCTGGCCATGAGGTGAGTTCGCAGCCACTCAGCATTACGAAGCCTGCAATGAGCGCAGATATGAGGATGCGCATGGCATACGTACTGTTGCGCATGACAATACCCCTCGCATCGCCGTTGACTCTGTTGGGAGCGTAGCAGTCCCATGTGACGTAATTATGGGCGATGTCCTTGGTCGGACGAAATGAGGGCGTTCGCGTGCGGTGGTCGCAGGCGAACGCCCTCGTGGAAGCATTTGGTGCGATGCGTGGCGTGTTGTTGGCTAGGGGAGCTTGTTCCCTGCCGAGAGGTAGACCTCGTACCACTCCTCGCGGGTCATGGTCCAATCGCAGGCCGCGGCGCTCTGCCGCACGCGCTCGGGCCTCGTCGTACCTACGATTGCCTGCATCTTCGCGGGATAGCGCAGCACCCAGTTGATGGCAACGGCCGTGGGCGTGGTGCCGTGGTCGGCGGCAATGCGCGAGAGCGAGTCGTTGAGACCCTGATAGTCGGAGTCGCCAAGGAACACGCCGCCAAAGTAGCCGTGCTGTAGTACGCTCCATGCCTGAATGGCCATGTCGTGCTCCGCGCCGTACTCAAGGATGCCGCCGTCGCGCATGATGCCGGCGTCGTTTTGCATGTTGGCGTTGAAGAACGCATCGAACATGGGCGTGAATGCCGCGGACAGCTGTACCTGGTTTGCGGTGATGGGGAAGGGGAGATAGGCGGCGAGCCTGCGCATCATGGCCGGGTTTTGGTTGGAGACGCCAAAGTCGATGACCTTTCCGGCGTCGTGCAGCTCTTGGAAGGCGCGCGCGATCTCCTGCGGCTCCATGAGCGCGTCTGGACGATGCAGCAGCAAGGAGTCGATGTGGTCCGTCTTGAGCTCCTTGAGGCTGTTCTCCACGGAGTCCATGATGTGCTCATACGAGAAGTCGAAGTAGTTGGCCTCTACGCGCGGGTGCGGGCGGATGCCCAGCTTGGTTTGAAGCCATACGCGGTCCCTGAGGCCGGGCCGGCAGGCGAAGGCCTTGCCGATGAGACCCTCGGAGGGGCCGTAGATGGGTGCGGTGTCCACGGCATTGATGCCGCTATCCAGTGCGACCTCAATGAGGTCTGCCACCTGCTCGGGGGCCTTTTGGGCTATGCGCATGGTGCCAAGAATTACCTCGGACACCTTTGCCTTTGTGGTGCCAAACTCGATGTATCGCATGCAAGGTCCTCTCCACGAACGAATGGGGTTCGATAACAACCATTATGGGGATTGCCGACACATGCTTTTTGGGTAATCGGCTGGTGGTAGGAGCCCGACACAAGTAGAAACCAGAGAGGGACAGTCCCCGATTGGTTGATCCGCGGATCAACCAATCGGGGACAGTCCCTCTCTGGCTAGAAATTGCCCTTGGGGCTCTAAATACTGCTACACCACGCGGCGTGCGGGTTCGCCACCCTCGAGCACGGTGATCACGTTGGCAACGGACTCTTCGCCCATGCGCACGAGCGCCTCTTCGGTGCCCGCGCCAATGTGCGGCGTGCCAATGAAGTTGTCCAGCTCATAGAGGTTGGTGTTCTGTGCGGTGGGAGGCTCTTCCACGAACGCGTCGCATGCCGCAGCGCGCAGCTTACCGGCCTTGAGCGCATCGTAGAGGTCTGCCTCGTTCACGATGCCGCCACGTGCCGCGTTGACCAAAATCGCGTTGGGCTTGAACTTGTCGAACATGTCGCCGGCGATGAGGTCTTTTGTCTCGGGGGTGAGCGGTACGCTCACGTTGACGATGTCGGCGCGCTCGATGATCTCGGCGACGGTCTCCACCTTCTCGTACCCAAAGCCTGCCATCACCTCGGCGGGCATGTAGGGGTCGTAGGCAATGATGTCGCAGTCAAAGCCACCATGCAGGATCTTGCCCACGATGCGCGCGATGTTGCCGGCACCAATAAGACCAAGCGTCTTGCCGGTGAGCTCGATGCCAGTCATCTCCTTGGGGGCGATGGACGAGAACTCGCCAGCCTGGCTCTTGCGATCCGCCACCGTAATGTTGCGGCAGATGTCGAGCATGAGGCCCACGATGAGCTCGGCTACGGAGTTGGCGTTGGCACCCGGGGTGTTGGTGACGATGATGCCGCGCTCCTTGGCCGCATCCAAGTCGATGGTGTTGCAGCCCACGCCGTGCTTGCTGATGATCTTGAGGTTGGGCAGCTTGTCCATGAGCTCGGCGTCAACGGGGAAGACGCGCAGGATAATGGCCTCCACCTCTTCGGGCTTGTCAAAGTTGTCGACAACCTCGAACTTCTCCTCGAGCTTTGCCCGGCACGTGGGGTCTATGAACTCACTGAGGTAAACAGACATGCGCTGGCTCCCTTACTCCGTGTAGTCCGCGTAGTCCAGGAACTCCACGCCAATCTCGGCGACCTTCTTGTCCACCCACGGGCGGATGTAGGTGCCGTCGGCCTCCATGGTCTTGAGGATGTTGGCCTCGTTGGCCTCGATGGTGTGTACGGCCTCGAGCAGAGCGGGAGCCTCGGAGGGACGTACGAAGATGACGCCGTCAGCATCGCCAAGCACGATGTCGCCGGGGAATACGGTGCGGCCGCCCACGGAGACGGGCGTGTTGATCTCGCCGGGGCCGTTCTTGTACGGGCCGTCGGGCGTGACGCCGCGGGCATAGACGTTGAAGTCGTCGAGCTTTTGCATGGCGTCGACGTCACGGATGGCGCCATCAACCACGATGCCGTTGATGCCGCGCAGACGGCAATAGCCGACCATGAGCTCGCCGAAGGTGGAGCGACGGGTGTCGCCGCCAGCGTCGATAACGATTACGTCGCCGGGCTTGGCGAGGTCCATGGCAATGTGGAAGAAGAGGTTGTCGCCAGCGGGGACCTTTACCGTAAAGGCGGTGCCCAACAGCGGGCTGCTGTTGACGGGCACGATTGCCGGGTCAACGGCGGAGATGCGGTTCATCACGTCGTCGAGGTTCGCGACGGCGACGCCCTCGAACTGCTTGACCAACTCGGGGTCCGGCCTCTTGAAGTCTTTGATCACGACGCAGCCTGTCTTCATGCTTGCCTCCAATTGAACGTGCGCGTTGGCTCCAATAGCCGCACGCGTGGATACTTGGAAACACGTT
>JAFWMI010000121.1 GCA_017513965.1 Atopobiaceae bacterium | reverse complement strand
TCCTCCATGATGAGGTTCCATTCGTCTGATATCCCCACTGGACATGGACGGGAGTACATGTTCGACCTCGATATGCTCCAGACGAAACCTAACGACGAGAAGAAGCGCGAATTGAAGCGGAAGCTCGAGGATGACCCTTACATCAGGTACCTGATTAATGCCATACGATATGCCTGTGGCCTTCAATTGCTCTCGGAGTGTACGGATGCATGAGCTGACGGTCTCAGATGCAGAGATAGAGGCCGTGGAGAGGCTGCTCCTTCCGACGGGGTGCTCCTTCGACAAAGAGGCGCGGGCAGTAATTCGCAGGTGGGAGTCCGCTGACATCGTGGCATGCCCTGGCAGTGGAAAGACCACGGTTCTCCTAGCGAAACTCAAGCTATTGGCTGACAGGATGCCTTTGGAAAACGGGGCAGGAGTATGCGTGCTCTCGCATACGAATGCCGCCGTGGATGAGATAGGGCTGCGGTTCCCGTCTTGCGCGAGCCGATTACTGGGATACCCGAACTTCGTGGGAACAATTCAATCTTTCGTCGACAAGTTCCTCGTCATGCCGTATATCAGATGGCGACATGGCGTAGTTGTCCGACCGGTTGATGACGAGACCTACGGCAAAGCCCTTGCTGGAGTCATGTATAAAAATGGTCTTCACGCATTGGCCGGGCTCGCCAAAAGACATGTCAATAGTCCGAATAGCCCCTATCGAGACGTGGCCGGTTTTGTTGGCGGCCTTCGAATCGATGGCTCCGGTGCGCTGTTGTGCGGAAATGGCAAGAGTGTGGCTGGACCTGGTGCGCCGTCGACGATGCAGTTCGAGGAGGCAGTGGAGGACCTGTTGCGCGGCGACGGTGTGATCCGATACGGGGACGCGTACCGGTATGCGCTGCGGGCCATCGACGAGATGCCAGGTGACTACGCCTCGCTCGTCTCAGCTAGGTTCGCGTACGTTTTTGTCGACGAATACCAAGACTGTAGCCAAGTACAGCGTGACGTGCTTGACGCGGTGTTCGATGCCGGCAAGTGCTGCGTCATGCATATGGGCGACCCCGATCAGGCTATATACTCCTCAGACAAGGACAAGACAGAAGACTGGATGGCGGGACAGGATTGCCTTACGCTCAGCAGGTCGAACCGCTTCGGCCAGAGGGTTGCTGACGTGCTCTCGCCTTTGAGGCTGGACAAAGAGAGAATCGTGTCGTCAGTCGATGGGGATGGTGCAAGACCGACGCTGATTGTGTACGACGAACATTCGATAACGAGCGTCCCCGCATGCTTCGCCAGAGAAATCGAAGCATGCGGGTTGGATGCCGAACGAGGGATATTCAAGGCAATCGGCTACGTGGGAAGTCCGGACACGAAGGGGACGAGCATCGGGGACTATTGGGACGGCTACCAGAAGACGAACAAAAGCAGGTACAGATCTGGATACTGGGATATGGCGGCAGAGCTAAGCGCATCGCTCTCATCTGGTGAGATCTATTGTGCTGAGCCAACCCTGCGCAAGTTGCTTGCTTGGACTCTAAGGCATGCTGGCTATAGGGAGAAAGAAGACGGGACAGAGCTGACCGCCTCTTCGATTCGAGGTTTGCTGGGCGACAGGTACTGTGCTCGTGTTCTTGCATTGGCGGAGTCTGTCGACAAGGGTTTGAACTCGGTCGATGCTGCCGTAAGGGAACTGGTGGCTAGCATCATAGGCGAGTCCGCTGCCGCAGAAGCGTTTTCACGCCTGCCGGCATACTTTACGATGCGTGATGCTGGGACACCGGAAAACAATGGCGCCAATAATGTGTACATAGACCCAACTCTTGGAACGAAGATTCAGTTCGATACCGTTCACGGGGTGAAGGGCGAGACGCATGATGCGACGCTCTACCTCGAGACCGATAAGAGCAGAGGCTCGGACATCGGAAGAGTGCTCCATCTATACGGCGTGAGGAAGAGAGGGGCCACGTCCGCGCTTCACGAGTACAGCAGGAAGATAGTCTACGTCGGAATGAGCAGGCCAAGAAAGCTCCTTTGCGTGGCAGTGAAGTCCAAGACCTATGAAGATGGCAAGGAAGCTTTCCGAGATTGGAAGGTTGTCGACCTTAGAGGTGACTCTGTTTTGTAGGCGCGTATACCTTGCCATCTGTTGTGTTGGGTTAAGGGGCGGTTGACAGTTGGGGATGATTCACCGCCCCCATTCACTCACCCTCCCAGCACCTCCCTCGCCCAGCTGCCGCACTTGATTACGAGGATGACCTGCAGTGCGCTTGCTGCCGTGATGGAGAGCAGCATCTCGCCGTCCCCGCCCATCACGAAGCTCGTGGATATGGCCATCTGCAGCAGTGTCGGGAAGAGCTTGATTACGATCGAAAACGTCGCACAGCCGTGTATGACCTATACAATCCCTACGCTGAGGAATCTATTGATGACAACCGCCTCCGACAAACCGCACTCCTTTCGTGGATCTCGTCTGCCGTCACGTTGTATTGCCTGGAGCCTATGTATGCATCTGTTCTGTAGGCGTTTTGTCCGAAGAAGCCTGCGTCCAGCAGCATCTCGTCCACCGCACGCCTTTCTCCGTACAGGTTGCTCGTCGATTCCTTCTTGCGGGAGGGCTGAATGTCATGGTGCGCCATGTGGCACAAGGCGCCGTTTTCGCCATGCGGCGGATGGTCGACCGACGGGCGCCATCAAAATGTGTACGAAGCCACTTCGTATGCGCATTATGGCGCGGCCCGACGGGAGGCCATGTTTGGATTTCCCTTCTCGTCGCGTCGAGATAGGCAGGTAAAACGGGCGAGCGGGCCACGCTAACAGCGCTAAACCTAGGCCGGATAATAAGCCATTGCTGACGCCGAGTGAGCTGACTATTACTTCTATACAAGGATGATTGGTTCCAAGATCAAGATGGGTAGTATTTCGCACACCAGTGATGCACTGTGGAACGGAGGGCAATCGTAGTTATGCTATAGGTCGAGCCGGGGGGCATTATTGTCCGATGTAAGGCGTAGAATGGATGTCGTTGCCGAGAGTGAGGATGCAGATGTACCAGAAGACCATGAAGGCGTTTCTTCTGCCGACGTCATATGTGGCCTATGACCTTGAGACTAGTGACTACTTTCCGAAGGGGGAGATAGTCGAGTTAGGTGCCGTTAAGGTCGAGGAGGGGCAGGTTGCGGGCGAGTTCTCAGAGCTATGTGCGCTCGATAGCAGGATGAACCCAAAGGCAAGCGAGACCAACCACATCACGGATGACATGCTGGTCGGAAAGAGACCTCTCGCGGAGGTGTTTGCTGACTTCTGTGAGTTTGTCGGCACGCTTCCCCTTGTCGGGTTCAACAACCAGCGATTTGATGACCTGTTCATCGCGCGTGAGGCTGAGCGGACTGGTATCAAGAACCCGCTCGATAATGGCTCCCATGACGCGATGCTCATGCATGGCCGTGCCACGCTTGCGAGTTGCTGCGATGAGTACGGCATCGAAAACGACGAGGCGCACCGAGCGCTTTCAGATGCACGGGCAACGCGACTACTCTACGACGCGATCCATCTCCAATGGTCGATGGAGTCGACCGATGTTCGAGACATAACTGCCGAGATCATGGGTGACGAGCTGGAAGGACAGGTTGTGTGCTTTACCGGCTCGACCGACTTCTACCCCAAGAGAGCGTGCCAGACGCTTGCTCTCACCCATGGCGCAGAGCTGAGCAATGGTGTCACAAAGAAGGTCACGCTGTTGGTGGACCTCGAAGGGCGTAGGAGCACTAAGGTCGCCAAAGCCGAGCAGTATGGCATTCGCGTCATTGAGGGCCGAGACTTTCTTGAAATCATTAACTATCCGACTGATAAGCCTGTGCGCTACGACGTGTTGCAGACTGGCACTTGGTTTTCCGAGCTCGGCGAGGAAACCATGCTCATGGTCAAGCGCGAGCTGGGGCTACCGCTATCCAAGTCTCTAGTCTACTACCGTCGTAGCGGGTCGAGAGCCGTGATGCACGAGAACAAGTACGGTGTCATCGTTCCCATGAACGAGGAGATCATCGACACTATCTCGGTCATTGATGTGCGCGTGGTTGATACCTGCGATGACTGCGGCATGGTGACGCTTGAGGCCGTCCTTGACGGCGAGGGCGTACCGTTCCGTCTGCTTGCCCCGTATCTCGCAGACACGCAGAAGGGCAAGGAACACTATCTGGCTACCATGAACGGCTCGGAGGGTGAGGAGTAGCGCCCATGTATTCAGCTAAGTACAACGTGATGGACCGTGGGCGTATGAAGGCGTTTGCGCTTCCAACCTCGTATGTTGTGTATGACCTTGAGACAAGCACAAAGTTCGAAGACGGCGGCGAGATAGTTGAGTTCGGTGCTGTCAAAGTGATAGATGGCAATGTGGTTGAGCCGCCATTTCATGAGATGTGCGCTCTTGATGGCAATATGGTTCCTGAGGCTACCAACCGCAACCACATTACCGACGAGATGCTGGTTGGTAAACGTCCGTTGGCAGAGGTCTATCTGGATTTTGTTGCCTTCGTTGATGGCCTGCCGCTCATCGGCTACAACAGTGCATCGTTCGATGACCTCTTTATCAGCAGAGAGGCCGAGAGGGCGGGTATTGAGAGTCCAGTTGACGAACGCGCACGCGACGTCATGGTTGATTTGCACGGCACCAAGGATCCCGCAAAGCTCAAGCGCTATTCCCTTGCAAAGGACTGTGAAGATTACGGCATCGTCAACGAGACGGCGCATAGAGCCTTGTCCGATGCCAAAGCCACGCAGGAGCTATTTGAGGTCATGCGCGTCGAATGGCAGGACAACTCTACTGATTGGCGTGACATCGGCGTAACGCCGACGAGCCACGAGCTCGCAGGGGAGGTCATCTGTTTCACAGGTTCGACCTATTTTTATCCCAAACGCAAGTGCATGGAGGTGGCTCGGGCGCATGGTGCCGAGCTTACCAACGACATCAACACGCGCGAGACGGCAAACAACAAGCTGGCCACCATGCTGGTCAAGTTGGAGAAGCGCGAAAGCGACCGCGTAGAGAAGGCCATTCAATATGGCATAAAGGTTGTCGAAGCGGAAGAGTTCCTTGACATGGTCGGTCTGCCCGCTGGTAGGCCCGTGGACTATCGACCTGGCGTCCCGACTGCCAAGGACATCACCATCCAAGGTAAGTCATTCTCGTTTGCAAACGGCCTTCTAACACTTGACCCGTTCGAGGGCTATCAGATTGTGCGCGAGCGTGGAGGTATTCCTGCCATAATTAAGAGCAATGCCGTGAAGGCAGGTACGGACTACTTTGTTGTGACGGATGACCTTGCATATGGCATCAAAGAGACTGCCTATGTGGTCAAGGCCCAAGTGAAGGGCGTGACAATCGTTCCAGAGAGTGTGTTTTGGGACGCGACAGGACTCAAACTCAGCCCGAAAGGGGTTGCCGACCACTGGATCTTGGTTGACGACAGTATCGAAGAGGGCAAAGTCGACGTATCGAACAAGCCGGCATGGGACGGTACGGTAGCTCCATACAAGCTGTTCATCCAACACTCCTCGGTCAAAAGCACCCATGCTGGTGGTTGGAACGTCATCGCCTGCGGCTTCCTCATGGGGGACGAGAGCTTTACCGAGAATGCTGGAGCTGTGACGAGATTACCAGACGGAACGATTATTATGGATACGCTGCATGGGTTCTTTTTGGACGGCACTCCGAAGAACCCCGTTCCTTGGGCGGAGTGGCGCAACGATGTCGGCAAGGTCATTATCTGCGACAGGTATAAGCCTACGTCATGCGCATACCTGTTTGATGGTTTGCAAAGGTGCGCCGAATACGATCTCTCTGGGCTCGACACGTCCAATGCGGTCAGCATGAGGGCCATGTTCCGAGGAAGCGCATCGGTTGACTACTTCATGACCACCGACCGTTTCAGGACATCAAACGTAACTGACATGGGCTCGATGTTCTTTGGCTGCATCGGTGCTCGTGTCATCA
Source organism: Atopobiaceae bacterium (assembly GCA_017513965.1). Classification (GTDB taxonomy): domain Bacteria; phylum Actinomycetota; class Coriobacteriia; order Coriobacteriales; family Atopobiaceae; genus RUG440. The sequence continues at coordinate 14,203 of JAFWMI010000121.1, read as the reverse complement.
ACTGCATTGACTGGGACATCTCCAAGGTCGTAACAATGGAGTCTATGTTCGAGAATTCGCCTGCAGCCGTGTTGTTCGATGACGTGAACGTACCCATTCCTGACCGCATAAAACAGGGTCGTATGTTCGACACGACTCCGAAGACAGGCCCATGGCTCCGTCGAATGTGAGATGAGGTGGCTTCATGACAATACAAGGTATGCAGTCGTTTCGTCTTGCGTCAAATGATGAATAACCCTCAATGAGGGTAATACAAAGAGGGAATGACCATGAGCGATTCTTCTCTGTGTAGGGAGAACTGTTCGGAGGCTATTAACTATCGAGGATTTGCATTTCCTTCTCTGGCTGCGAGGTAAGGGGCTCTTGTTAAGCCGGAGTTCCGCATTTGACACGTGGTCACACGTGTAATCGCCAGACGGCGGCAAATGGTGCGTTGCGTCCTCGCGGGCTCATGCCGCCGCTGACGTGTCGTGCTGCAACGACTTGATGGTTCGATTGGGCTCTTCTGAAATCGTTCTCGGCTGAAGTGGCGTACGTTCTGATGTCTGATGCTAGAACCTGCGTAAGTATGCTTGGCTGTTCGGTGAGTCGAAATGGGGTTTCCATTGGCAGAAAGACCGAAGAACTACCTGAGGGCAAGCGGCCGACTGCCGTGGCGCGTGTGGTACTTCTACCTCGACAAGGAACCCTGGCTCGCGGACCGTATATTCATTCGACACGAACTCAAGGTCCACTTCAAGGGTCATTACGTCTCAGAAGGCTGGCCCTATGCCATCGTGTCAGTATGGGTGCCAACAGGCGAGACGGATCTGTTCGAGAGGTGCATGGACGAGCTGTACGCAAGCTCGCTGCTCCACGGTAGGGACGACTACCCGGCCGCCTGTTCGGCGTCTCCGCTTGTTGGGCATGCATAATTGGTGGGATAGCAAACGACAACGGGCAATGTGGAGGTCTAAGAGCGGCGTCGCATGCTCCTCCGATAACATGCCGAAGAACAGTACTTATTGCTTACCGCCAGGAACAAGACCTAGTGGTGTGGACGTCGACCCCGAGCGCCTCCATGCGTTTTGGCTTGGTGTACACGCCGCGCATAGAGCGCATGACGTCCCCGCGCCTTGCCATGCGCGAGAGCACGGCGTTGGTGTTGTCCACACTCGCAATGTCTGGAAGTCGGACAGCACGAAGACTGTACCCGCCTCCGCGCTGGCTATGCGCGTCTCAATCTCGCTGGCTACTGACAAGGCCCCTCTTCTCATCTGTCAGAAAATGTATACACATTTTCTGACGCATGAAGGTCTTTCTATTCTTAGGAGGCTGGACGTTACGGGTGCGGCAGGCGTTGTCATCTTCTCCAACGTTCGACCCATTTTCTTCTGATGGATAGAACCGGTTGCACGTACACCAAGCTAAACATCGACGGTTGAACTGCATGCATATCGTGGCGCGTCCGACCGTACAACATTCACGCTGCCGCTGGTGGCAAGTCTGTCCACGTCAGCTCTCCGTGTACAACGAACACGCCTTATCATCAAAGCTGGACGGCAACCGAGGTTGAGACGAGGGAAATATGGACGAGGTCGCTGGGTGGGCTATCATGAGCGGGAAGAAGTATCGCTTCGATAAGGTGGTGGCTTCTGCTTTGGGGGACAGCCAGATTGTGCTGTGCCGGGACGATGTCGGCGAGCTGCGCTTTGCTTCCATGGAAGAGTGGCGACGCTTCTCCGACACCCAGATAGCTGATGGAGCTCGCGCCACTAGAGAGGCTCCAGAGACGGTCCCCGTCACTCGGGACAGTCCGTGGGAGCAGAAGATTTCGCTCATCATGTCCCTCTTCAGGGGCAGGTCCGATGTCTACGCGGAGGGCTACGTGGGCAAGAGCACCAAGGAGGGCAAGCTCAGCTACTAGCCCCGCTGCAGGCTCCGATGGGTCCGAGGGGCCTGTCCGAGGCTCTCCGACCCAAAGGCTCGTTGCTCGGGATGCAACCATCCGAGCTACTACCCGCTCATGCACGAGGTTGTCTCCGCACACTGTAGCGGCAAGAGGGACGCGAGGGGACGCATCCAGGCGGTCGGGCTGTATGTTGTCGACGGCAGCGTTTGCTACCTGCTCGCCGCCGACTTCGACGGCGAAGGCTGGCAGGAGGCCTCCGCGTCATATCGTGACGCCTGCCGCAGTCACGGGCTGTTCCCTGCGGTGGAACGGTCCCGGTCCGGCAAGGGGCCCACGTGTGGGTGTTCTTCGACGGCGCTGTCGATGCGTCTGTGGTACGGCGCGTGGGGGAGGGGCTCGTTTCCGAAGCTCGTGATACCTGCACTGCGGTGAGCTTCAGGTCGTATGACCGCCTCTTCCCCCTTCAGAACTCCGTGGGGCCGGGCGACCTCGGCAGCCTCATAGCGCTGCCGCTGCAGGGCGAGGCGGCTCGCATGGGCAACAGCGTGTTCGTCGACGACAGTTTTGAAGCGCTTCCAGACCAATGCGCATTCCTCAGCACGCTTCCCAAGGCCAACCCCTCTCATATTGCTGCACTTGCAGAGGAGTTTGGTGAAGATCCCATCGGATTACCTGCTGCCTCTAGCAAGAGGTTGACAATCAGCGGGGAGCATCGCTTCAAGGACACGGGAACCCTTGCGAAGCGCCTTGGTGACAGTGCTCCTTCGATGGTGCAGGTTACGCTTTCCGAAGGCGTCCGCGTCAACTGCGACTGTCTGCCGGCAGCTGCCGTCAATCGCCTTCGCCGCCTTGCCGCATTTCGCAATCCCGAGTACGGCAAAAGGCTAGGTATGCACCTCTCGACTCGGGACGTCCCTCGCTTTGTGGACCTTAGCTCGATTGATGGTCACGATCTCGTGCTTCCAAGGGGTTGCGCGAAATCGGCGATTGCCGTGCTGCGGGAGATGGGCATCGAGCCCCTCATCGCGGACGGCAGGGCGGAGGGCAATCGCATCCACGCCCGCTTTGTCGGGCAGCTGAGGGCGACACAGGAACCGTGCAGAGAGAAGTTTGTCAGTCATGAGCTTGGTGTGCTCGTCGCCCCTACGGGGTTTGGCAAGTCGGTTATAGCGGCTTCCGTCATAGCCACCCATCAGGTGAGTACGCTCGTGATTGTCTCTACTACCTCGCTGCTCGAGCAGTGGCGCGAAAGCCTTACGAGGTTTCTCTCCATTGATGACGAACCGCCGGTGCTGCTCACCCCAACGGGAAGAAAGAGGAAGCGCCAGCCGGGAGTGGTCGGCGTTATCGGTGGAGGCAGTCGTCTCAGAAGCGGCATCGTGGATGTCGCGCTTGCCGGGTCCCTGTTCGAGAGGGGCGAGGTGGCGGGTGATATGGTTGTCAGTCCGCATGTCGCCGAGTACGGCATGGTTATCGTCGACGAAGCGCAGCACGTTGCGGCTGCCAAGGTTCTCGAAGTGCTTGGGACCGTTCGCGCGCATTACGTGTATGCCATGACGGCAACACCGAAGCGTGACGACGGGCTTGACCGAATCCTCTTCCTCGAGTGTGGGCCGCTCCGCCATGAGGCTGCAGTCGCCGATCAGATTGCCGAGCAGGGGATGCGGCGCCTTCTCGTACCCCGCTTCAGCACCTCCAGGCCCGACCTCGATGCCAACAGTACCTGGCACGACTTCATGGACTACATATCGGAGGACGAGGGACGGAACAGCCTCGTTGCATCCGATGCCGTTTGTGCCTTGAGGGGTGGCAGGACGCCTCTTGTGCTCACGCGCCGAGTGGAGCATGCGCGAACTCTGGCAAAGCTCATCGAGACGGAAAGCTCAGCATTGGGCGCAAACGTCATCCTCTTGCTTGGAAAGGATCCCGACACACTCCGCCGCCAGCGGCTCGAGGAGCTCCGCCTCGTGCCGCCCGACGCCCCTCTCTGTGTGGTTGCTACGGGAAGCTACGCGGGGGAGGGCTTCGACCTCGACCGCCTCGACTGCATGCTCCTTGCCGGTCCCGTGGCTTTCGAGGGGACGCTGGCCCAGTGGGTCGGGCGCCTGCACAGGGTCCGCGAGGGCAAGGCAGACGTCGTCGTGATGGACTACGTTGACCCTGCCATTCCTATGCTCGGTAACGAGCGGCGGCAGAGAACGAAGGCATATGCGAAGCTCGGGTACGTCACGGCGGTGGACGCAGACCTCGGTTTGGTCGGACTTGCGGGGAGGGAGACGCCAACTGGCTTCCTGTTATCCGGCGTGGAGTTCATGGAAGGCCTCAGGCGGGATGTGGAAGACTGCCAGAGGCGACTGACCGTTGCCTCCTCATGGGTGAGACTGAAGCGTGTCGGGTCAGTGCGCGGCCTTCTGGCGGACGCCGTCGGCAGGGGAGCCGTGGTAAGAGTGGCGATCCGGGAGCCGTCGAAGCCGAGCGCCGAGTGGTATCAGATTCTTGCCGCGCTCCGCGATGCCGGCTGCGATGTGCAGATTAGGCCGCGCGGCTCGTCCGCCTTAGACGTTGCGGTCGTAGACGACAGCATCGTGTGGTATGGGGGGATAGCCCCGCTGGCGTTCCCCCGCAGGGAGGACTGCTCCCTGCGGATTGTGAGCCGCGAGGTCGCTGCATCATTGCTGGAGGCGGTCTGAGTCGCGAGGTGCGTGCTTGGAGACGACTGGGAACTCGCTGACATGCTTTCCGAAGGCGGACCCTCATGTATGTGTTGGCACCAAGGTGGCGAGCTGCGTCGCGCTCTTCGGCCTCCAACAGCTGGACGCGTTCCCGCGCGACGTGTGGGTCAGACGGATCCTGGACAACGAGTACCCGGGCGGCTACCCCTTCGAGGCGTACTCCCCCTACAACGGCGTCTACCAGCAGTACATGTTCGCCTACTACCGCAGCGTGGCCAGACCCGGCTGAGCGACATGTGGCTCTAGCCGGGACACGGTTCATCTAACAACCTTTTGTTACAGCCCCCATTTTGCTTGCACGAGTCTCCCGGGGAGACAAGAACGAGCGTGTGATTCCTACCTCTGCTTCTGCGGCATATCGACAGCGGGGTTGAGATAGGTGTCGCGCGGCAGCTTCTCGTACGGGATGCCCTGCTCGTCCAAGACCGCACAGAAGGCATTATAGTAGCGGTCGGTATCGTAGGTCTGATTGAAGTTGACGTGGAAGTAGCCGGCGGTCTCGGACATCAGGACAGCGGTTGACCACATGCTGGCAGACGGGTTGAGGTAGCGCACCTCGGTAATCTGGTCTTCGTAGCCATGTGCAGCCAGGCCGCCCACGTAGTCCACAATGAAGGTGTCCTGCGGCTTGTTCTCGCCCATTGCCATGATCTTGGTCTTGAGATTGAAGGTCGGCATCACCTTGCCAAGATAGATAACCATGTTGATGCCCGCAAAAAGCAGGTTGGCCATGTGGTCATTCATCTGGGCCTTCATGATCTTACGTGCTTCGGTGGCAAGCTCGCCCGCAGAGAGGCGGTTGACGTCATCCACCGGCATGGGAATGAAGAACGCAATACTGCAGTTCTTGAAGGTCTTGTCGGCATTGAGGTACTTGCGCATAGAGGCCGGCAGCACAGCCATAATCTTGCCTTCGTTTATGGTGTGCTCGTTTGCGACGCCCTTGGCCATGATGGCCGAGACGCCAGCTGCGGGAGAGGCGCCATTGGCCTTGCACCAAGCGATGAAGTCCTCGGTCTTGATTCTCAGCGGCAGACGGGTCATCGTGGGGCCGTCATCGGTGGGCTTATCGAGCTCGGGCAGGTGGAAGCGCCCTTCGTAGCTGGCCAGCTCCTTAAGCTCCTTGGTGTCAGCCGCAACCTTGGTGAGGAAGGGGTCGAAGGTCTCCGCGTCGTCGTAGGGAATCTTTGCGGTCACGATGCCGGTATCGTCGTACTCCTTGCCGTCCTTCAAGCGCATGTAGTGGTACAGCGTGGCCTCGATGAGACGGTTGAGGCCCAGGCCGTCGCAGAAGCCATGGAACATGGCGAAATCCAGCTGCTTGCCACAGTAGGTCACGTCAACCATGTGGTAGTTGGTTGCCGCGCCGCCCAGCGAGCGCGGACCCTTGTGCTCGGCGACCACGAAGGGCAGATCGTTCTCGGCATAGTAGTAGAGGCCCTTCTTGCGCACCATCGCCCAGCGGTAGTAGGGCATACGATCGAGCGCGATGTCCACCGCCTGCTACAGCAGGTCGCCACGCACGTCCTCGGTGAGGTAAATCTCGACGACATAGCTTCTCTGGACCATTTTGCCGTAGCTGAGGTTTGCGCCACTCGCGGCCCACTCGATGATGTCGAACTTGGTCGCAGCGTTCTTCCTGTCCCTCTTTGTCATGCTCTCTCCTCCGTTTGTTGCTATCCCACGGCTTCCTTGCTCCTGAGCAGGAAGGCCTTGATGTCGACGTAGTCCTCGTAGAGGAAGTCCATGCAGTACACGGACTCCCCGGCATGCCACTCGGTGTGGAAGTCGTCCACCGAGCCCAGGATGATGCGCGCGCTCATCGAGGTGTCGCGGCGCTTGTCGATGACGTACTCCGCGCCATTGTCGGCAAAGGAGATGCGCAGCCAGTCGGGCATGAGCGTGATACGCACGCGGATGTCGCCCGCCGCGGCGTAGGCGTCCATGATGCGCTCGGTGAGCATCTCCTCAACGGCGAGCCGGATGCGCGCGGCACGCGCGCGGCTGAAGCCAACGCTCGCAGCGAGATGGTCCACCATCACTGTGACGGGCTCGATGGCGTAGGTCGTGTTCTTGACGGTAAGGTCGAAGACCGTGATGCCACCCGCCAGCTCCTCGTCGACCTCGATGCGGCGCAGCCGCCCCAGCATGTTGGCAAAGAGCGAGCGCTGGTCGAGCTTGCCGTTGACGTTGAGGGGGAAGGCGTCGTAGCCAAAGAGGTGGGCCGGCACCTTGTAGCGCGGCAGGCTCTTGCGCAACGCGTCAAAGATGCGCCCCGGGTCGAAGTCCTTGCCTGCCTCCATGGACACGCAGGCCTCGACGCTCTCGCCGAAGATGGGATGCGGCGCACCCATGACCTTGGACTCGCGCACGCCCTCGATCTTGGCAAGCACGGCCTCGATCTCGGAGGGGGCGATGTTCTCGCCGCCGCGGATGATGACGTCCTTCAGGCGGCCGGACAGATGCAGGTAGCCATCGGGGTCGAGGTAGCCAAGGTCTCCGGTACGCAGCCAGCCATCGGGGCCTATGGCCTGCAGCTCCTGCGCCAGGCCCTCGTAGCCGTTCATGAGGCAGGCACCCGTCGCCTGCACCTCGCCCACCTCGCCGACCGGAAGCACGGTGCCATCGGTACCCACGATGCGCAGCCTGACGCCCTCGACGGCGCGTCCCACCGTCGTCGCGCGCTGCTCAACCAGGTCGCTCGGACGCACCATGGTCAGCGGCGCGCCCTCGCTCTGCCCGTACATGTTGATGAAGGTGGCATGGGCAAACTGCAGCTCGAGGCGCATCATCTGCACCGGGGTGGACATGCCGCCGGCGATGAGGCAGAGGCGCATGGAGGGTACCACCAGCTCGCCAAAGCCGTCCAGCTCCGAGAGTCCCTGGTAGACGGCGCCAACGGCCGCCATGTCGCTCACATGGTGCTCGGAAATCATCTGGGCAAGCGTGGCCGCGCGATAGTTGGCGGGCAGGCACACGGTTGCGCCATGCATGAGGTAGACGTAGCTGGTGAGCAGGCCCAGGATGTGGAAGAGCGGGACTGCCACGCACACCGAAGGGCCCATCTCGCCCTCGAGGCCCGCCGCGAGGGCGCGGGCATCGGTCGCCAGTGCGCACTGCGAGATGGCAACGGCCTTCGGACGCGAGGTGGTACCGCTCGTGAAGATGATGAAGGCGGTGTCGCTCGCCTCGGCTGCAGTGCGCTGCTCGGGCAGCCCGGGCGTATCTGCATAGGCGCCCGCCAAATCGCACGAGGCGGCACGCATGTCAATGCAATGCTCCCGCCTGATGCCCGCCGCGGTGGCAAGCTCTCCCATCGCATCGTCGTGACGCTTGGTCTGACCGTTCTCCCCGCAGACGACAAAGGCGACGTTCGCCATACACAGAAGATCTGCCGCCTCATCAATTCTCATACTATAGTTGATGAGCACCGCCACCCCACCGGCCCGCACGATGGCAAAGAAGGCCACGAGCCAATTGGCGGAGTTGTACCCCCACAGGGCCACGCGATCGCCCTTGGTGACGCCCATCTCTGCAAGGTGTGCCGCAAAGCCCGCCACGGCGGCGCGAAACGCGCCGTAGGTCGCACAGCCCTGGTCTGAGGCCAAGGCTATCGTGTCATCGTTGCCCTCATGGAGAAGCGTATCAGAAAACAGCATGCAGAGCTCCCTCACTTGACGCTGCCCAACAGCAAAAAATGATACCAGCCAAGCACGTCTATGTGGGCAAGCGTCGATTATTCGTTTCGGCATTTTCAGACAGAAGGGCGGTTGTGTCGTACGGACGCAGCTGTAACCCTGCTTGGCGTTGGGAGAGGCGGCTACGCCGGCACCACGCCGGCACCTTCGTCTTTGGTGGTGTGGACCACTTGCTCGTGCTGCTCGTGGTGGCATCCTTCACCGTCTTCGCGTATATATCGTCGATGATGGCCATAGCAAAAGCACATCACGGGTGAACTGCTTTTGCATGCGAGGTTGTTGCGTTCCGACATGAAATGATACCGTCTCTTCTGGCGATACATGTGGCCCGACGGGAGGCTGCAGTCGACGTCTTCCGACTCCTTCCGTGCGCGGCGCCGTCCGCGGGGCCTCCTTGCCGACACTCGGGATTCGACCGGTTGGGGGAGTTCGTGGGCGACAAGGGACGCGTCACGGAGATCGACGCATGGCGCAGGTGGCCATCGCCGATGGAGGACGCGCGGGGGGAGAGCCTGCTGCCGGAGGGCACTCGCACCTTGTCTCTAACAACCACAAGCATGGCTGACATGCGCTCGAGATTTCTGTGCTTTGCGTCGCTATGGGCACCGGTGCGATACTCTTATGACAACGATTCGCAGGACGTAGCACGAAAGGGGATGGCAAGCCATGAGCAACGGTCGCCCGACATTCGAGAAGAAGGAGATGGCAATCTCCTCCCTGAACTATGTCTACCTTCCAGTAGAGATTCCCGTCTATGCGGTGGAGGTCACCCACAAGGACGAGATGGACGCCGACCTTTTGCAAAAGGCGCTGGACCGCACGATAGCGCGCATGCCCTACCTCGCCGACACCCTCCAGATCGAGGGCGGGGCCGTGTACTATGCCGAAAACCCGCTTCCCATGGAGGTGGGCCGCGGGAAGCGGCTTCGCCCCGTGGGCGGGCGCGAGACCAACTATCACATGCTCGACCTCACCTGCGATGGCAAGGTCACGACCTTTGGTATGTTCCATGGCTTCTGCGACGGTCAGGGCATCAGCGCGTTCGCCGAGTCTGTGCTCTACCACTACTACAGCATGCGCGACGGCAGGGAGTACGACCCTTGCGGGATTCGCACCGACGCAGGCACCATGTCCGAGGCGGAGGAGCTGGAGCCCTACTCGATCACGTTTGGCCAAGACGCGGCCTCAAGCGTGCCCTATAGGAGCTCTCAGGAGCTGGTGCCCTACCATCTGCCCGAGATCACGCCTTCCGCCAGCGACGAGGTGCGTGACTGGGGCCTGCAGGTTGACTCAGAGAGCCTCATGTCGTTTGTGAAGGGGAATGGCACGTCCCCTTCCATTGCGATCTCCATGCTCGTGGCCGAGGCGGTGGTCGCTGTCCATCCCGACATTGACGCTCCCGTCTTTGCGAACCTGCCGATTTCGATCCGGCGCATGATAGGCTGCGACGAGACCTTTAAGAACGGCTCCTCACGCGTCGTCTGGCCTGTCAAAGGTACGCCACTCGATGCCCTGCCGTTCCCCGAGCGCGCGGCGCAGCTGCGCAGCATCCTCAAAAAGCAGATGGATCCCACCTTGTGGCAGGGTGTGCACAACATGCTGGGGGGCATGTACGCCAAGCGGATGCAGGAGGCGACCGACTACTGGGAGGAGACCCGAAAGCCCTCAGGCTTCTACACTGTCGTTCACGACACGTTCTACGTCGACTACATCGGCCGCCTGCACCAGACGGACTACTCCGACGAGCTCACCGACGTCCGCTTCTATTGCAAGCCCGCCGCAAGCAAAACCCTTCACATCAACGTCATCGACCACGGCGGGAAGTTCCGGATCGACTGCCTGGCCTGCAGCGACGTGACGGCGATCGTGGATGCCCTGGAGCAGGCGTTTGTGGGCCATGGCCTTGCGGTCGAACGCAAGCCGGAGTCCCGGTTCATACTGCCTCCCACCGCCTGGCGCGAGGGGGTCGAGGAACCGGGCGCGTCCAACATCTAACTGTTTGGAAGCGGATGGCAGTGGACTTCCGGCTCCTCAGAGGTTCGTTCGGCCGCTGAGGTGCCGGAAGTATTGGCTTAACAGATGCAAGCCCCGTGGCCTCGGGGCGCTTGAGCTCGCCGAGGCGTGTTGCGCCAACCCGAGGCTCGTGATGAGGCCGTTCTCTGGGGTGACGTAGCGCTCTTCGGCCCCTTGTGTGAACGTGATGCCGTGTCTGCTCAGCTGCTCGTCGAACGCCCCCACGTACACGTCGCTCCCGGAGGCGCGCACCAGCCCGATGTCGAAGCAGCCTGCCATGGCCGTGAGGTAGAGCGTTACCGTGCGGTAGTTGTCGTCGAGGTTCGTCGCCTTGTAGCGCACGTGCAGGATTTGGTCGGCGAAGCCCTCGCTGCACAGGGTCGCGATGAGCGAGGGCATGCGCTGGTGCATGCCGCTGCCCGCCGTCCACGACTCGGCAATAACCACAGGGGTATGAGCAGCAACGCATGGGCGGTAAACAGGCATGCCCAAAGATTGACACCAAATGCCCCGTGTGGTGTAATCGCAAATCGACACGAGCAACCTGCATTGCCACAGTCTCGAAGAGAATGGAGAAGGTCATGACCATCGAAGAGAGCATCCAGAAGGATCCCGCGAAGTTCGAGGCGGCGCTCGACGAGGCGACCCCGGAGGTGCAGCAGGCCCTGAAGGAGCTGAGCGTGAAGTTCGACGCCATCTTCGGCAAGGTGATCAAGGAGTACTGCGCTGCCGAGCAGGTGGAGGCTCAGCTCGCCGACTACTCGACCTACAAGGTCATGAACAGGATGATCACCGGCAAGATCGACGAGATCACCAAGGAGTACATCAAGGGCAAGAGGGAGAGCATCCTGTAAGATTTCATTGGGGAGCCGCGTTTGCGTTGTTTCCGCTCCCACGGCGTTCCTGCGCACTTCTTCCGGCTTCGCGACGGGGTGGCGCAGCTCTTTCGGGGAGAAGTGCGCTATGTGCGCATAGCTGGCTTCCGGGCCTTGCCCGCCAACGCCGCTTCCATTCTCGCATCGCGAACACGAACGCGTGCGCGTCTGAGTGTAAGGAGCGTTCTATGTTGCTGCTTGTTGGGGCTTTTTTGGTCAGCCTCATTCCTTCCATCGGCCTCTTCCTATGGCTGAGGAAGATCGAGGGCGACGAGGAATTCGAAGGCCTGTGCAATAAGGCGATGCAGACGGGCTTAATCAGCGTGTTTCCGGTCGTCGCGGTTTCCTTGAGCCTCAATCTCGTCCAACTTGGCCTCTCGTTGGTATTTGGCCTAAGCGGCGTTCCGAAAGCCGCATTCTACACGATAATCGTTATGGCCTTCTCCGAGGAGCTGGTTAAGTTTCTCTGCTTCCGCTGGCTCCTTGGGAAACACAGGCGTGCGTGGTCCTGGATGGACTACATCATCCTCATGACCATCGTCGGCCTTGGCTTTGGCCTCGCGGAGGACATACCTTACGCCATCGGCACAAATGCCATACAGATGCTCGTGCGTGGGGTGACGGTCATGCATGGTGGCTTCGGCTTTATCATGGGGTACTTCATGGGCAAGGGAGAGAGGACGGGCAACAATGTGTGGTCCGTCATCGGCTTCGTGATGCCGTGGCTCATGCACGGCCTTTACGACTTCGGGCTCAGTGAGGAGGTTTTGGTATTTGGGGAGGGCATCATGTACCTTTCCCTCTCGCTCGCCGCTGCCGCGCTCGTGACCGTCATCGTCCTCATCGTGTTCATGCTCAGGCACAAGGACGATCCAACGTACCGTGAGCCCATGCACCGAGAGATCGCAGGGCAGAATTAATCCTGAATGCGTCCGCATGAGGGACGCGAGCGGCTTCAGCGCCGACGTGACGGACATGAAGGCGGTCCCGCAGGACCTCACGTTCATCCGCATGAACGTCGACGACTTCGACGAGGCTTCGACACCCTCTCGCGCACGGATTCACCAACACCAGGGGCGACGGCAGGCTCGAGACAGTCGTCTCCAAGACCGCGACGATTGAATGTGAATTCACAGAGGTAGGCGTTCCCTCCCGTTGCTTTGACAGCGATGGCGTATGGTGCTGCCTCCTGGTAGGGCCACACGGGCATACGGTATACGCCGCGGGCGACGCGCGAGAGTTTACCGCGTCGCTCCTGCTGGACAAGCTCGGAATTGGAGACGCCGAGTTCCCTCGCCTCGGTGGAGGTGATGAGCCCGAAGTCGTCCACGTTTGCGTATATGTCGTCGATGATTGCCATGGCAAATTTATATCACGGGTGAACTACTTTTGACATATTGAGTCATCGCACTTCTGGCACGACTATCGACGACGTGTTGCGGGTTGCTGCCTGACCGTCTGGACGATTTCGGTCAGGGGACGCGTGCACGCGTGGATTGGCAGGCCCTTTATGCCGCCGGCTCCATGCTTTGGTATGTGCTGCGCGCACCTTGCCAAGCGACCGTTTGGTTGTCCCATCCGCAGGTACATGGTGTCCCCCTCCGGAGGCCTTCTACAGGCGCAACGACACGACCCCCGTCCGTCACGACCTGCGCCCCGCACCCTGCGAGCGTGTCGTGCACGACCTCGCCCACTGAGTCCGCCTCGATACGGCCGCTTCTGGGGTCGCGGATGGAGTCCACGTGGCCGCGCACGGTGGCTTGCACGTCGGACCCCTCGAAGGCAAGGTCACAGCCCACCATCTCACAGTCGATGAGTGTGAGGTTGGTGCACCTTACGAGAGGCTGGGTGCCCTCGATGCGGCAGTTGATGAGCGTGAGGCCGTCGCTGTACCAGCCGAGATACTCGCCCTTGAGCGTCGCGTTGCGCACGGTCACGTTGCGCGCGTGCCAGAAGGCATCCTTGGTGTCGAAGAAGCCGCCCTCGATGACGAGGTCCTCCACATACTGGAACGAGTACTTGCCGGAGAAGCTGACATCCTCCAACCGCAGGTCGCGGGCGTGGAGGAAGGCATAGTCGCCTGAGAGGGAGCTGCTGCGAAGCGCGACATGCCGGCTCATCCAGCCGAACTCCTCGGAGGCGATATTGCTGCTCTCGATGGTAACGTTCTCGCACTCGCGCAGGGCCTTGATGCCGAAGAGCCGGCTGTTGGTGATGCGTGCGTTGCGCGTGTACCACAGGGCGGCTCGGCTGGTCTGGGTGAACTCGGATCGCTCGAGCGTCACGCCGTCATCGTGCCAGAGCGGGTAGCGCAACTCGAAGGTCGTGTCGCAAACGGCGATGTCGCGGCACTCCTTGAGGGCGGACTCGCCATCCGCGGGGCCCGCGAAGAGTACGCCCTCCAGCGTGGCGTTCGAGAGCCCGTAGAGGGCTCGCTCCTGGTCGAAGGACTTGTTGCGTATGACTGTGCTAGGCATTCTGTGTCTCTACCTCTCTGATGATCCAGTCGCAGACGTCGATGGGCCGCTGGGCCTCGTGCATGGCCTCCACGAGATCGCAGCGGTGGGCGCGCAGCAGGCGCAGGCAGTCATCCGTGTCACCCGCCGCGATGCGCTGCTGCAGACGCCCGATGAGCTGCTCGCCGCAGCCCGCAGCCGCGAGTCCGTTCGCGTCGATGGCTCCCACGGCAGCTCCCTCCGTCCTGGCCGTCGGCACCGTGCCGACGTCTCTCGTTCGCCTACGAGCTTACGTAAGCCTCAGCTTGATAACAAATACCTATTAGTCATGTATTGTCATAAGGATCGTGCATGAGACAAGCTACCACGGAGTCTGTCTCACGTCCCTCCCTCGGCGAGGCAAGCCTCGAGCATTTCCCCCAAATACAAGGCCGCCGCATTGGAGAGCTTCGCATCCCGTCTCCACGCGAAGTCGATGTGCGCGACGATCGGCGGCCAAAGCGGGCGGAATTCCAAGCCGGAGCCAACGCCTGTGGGC
>JAFWMI010000120.1 GCA_017513965.1 Atopobiaceae bacterium | reverse complement strand
GGTGCCGTCGAGGTGACAGGACCCAAATGGTGTGGCAAAACATGGAGCTCGCTCGCGCACGCCTCGAGTGTGACGTATGTTGACGAAGGGAGCAACACCTCGTTGGCTCGTGCGGACCCAACCCTCATGCTCGAAGGGGAGCGGCCGCACGTAATCGACGAGTGGCAGAGAGCGCCGGGCATATGGAACGCCGTGCGCCATGCGGTCGACGCAAAACGCGGCATGCGAGGGGCGTTCATCCTCACCGGTTCGTCGACGCCACTAGCAGAGGGAGAGAAGCAATGGGATGCCGAAGCGCGCCACAGTGGCGCCGGCAGGATTGGACGCATCCACATGGCCCCCATGACGCTCTCGGAGTCGGAGGACTCCACGGCCGAGGTATCGCTTGCGGGGCTGTTCCGCGGCGAGTTCGCTCCATGCCAGGTGAAGTGCGGCGGCGCGCGGGCGCTTGCCGAGCTCTGCTGTCGGGGAGGCTGGCCGGAGGTCATCGACCTGCCCGCGGCCGACGCGCTCCTCGTCTCCCGTGGCTACCTCGCCTCCACCTGGGAGGAGAGCATGCCACGCATGCACAAGAGGCCGCAGACCGCAGAGCGCCTGGCGGTGTCGCTGGCGCGCAACCTCGGGCAGTCCGTCACGTACAAGACGCTCGTCAAAGACATGTACGGGAGCGAGGAGGAACCCCTCGGCGCGTCGTCGGACGACACGATAGCCGACTACCTCGCCGCGCTGAGGAGCCTCTACCTGTACGACGAGTTGCACGGATGGGTGCCGCCAGCTCGCTCGCCAAAGAGGCTCGCGGTGAAGCCCAAGCGGTATCTCGCCGACCCTTCCCTGGCTGTCGCATTGCTGGGCATGGGTCCCGACTCCCTTCTCGGCGACTGGCAGACCTTCGGCCTCGCGTTCGAGAACCTCGCCGTGCGTGACTTGCAAGTCTACGCACGAGCCCTGCCAGACATCGGAACCATTCCGGTGCGCTACTACCGCGACGACTCCGGCCTGGAGGTCGATGCCATCATCGAGTTGTCGGACGGCCGATGGGCTGCCATCGAGGTAAAGACGTCGGAGGAGAAGACGAACGAGGGTCTGGCCTCCCTCCGCAGGCTTAAACGGAAGCTTACGGCAAACCCGGCGTCACGCGTGCGACCGCCGGAGTTCGTTGCCGTCGTCGTTGGCATCTCCGAGTTCGCGCGCGAGGTGGGCGACTGCGAATATGTGCTTCCCATACGATGCCTTGGGGCGTGAGACACGGACTCGAGGTGACGGACCCATCACAACGGTCAGTACTGGCAGTGGTATGGGACAGCAGTGCTCCTGAGGGTGGCTGCCCATAACGCACTCAAATCCACCCGCTGTTCACTCAAAACTTAGTGAACAGCGGGCATGCCCCTTTGTTTGTTCACTGAACTTTGAGTGAACAACGCCGATGCACAGTAACTCTCACGAGTCAAGACATGGCAACGAAGGGCGACGTCAGATCCCTCGCTACCAGCGAGGGATCTGACGTCAGTCGACGCTTGACCGTTCAAGCTCAAACACCTCGACGGGCATGCCACCCCCTCCAGGCAGTACCAACATAGATATGATGGAGGTGGTATGCGGGAGACTGGGTGATGCGAGCACCATTTGGATTCCGTCACCCATGCCGGAAGACTATTCCAAATCTGCTCCATTGCTGGCAATGCAGCGCTGGTACCACCAGAAGCTGTCCTTGTGATAGCGGACGAGCGTTCCCTTGCCCTCGTCGTCCATGTCCACGTAGATGAAGCCGTAGCGCTTGCGCATTTCGCCCGTGCCCATGCTCACGAGGTCCACGCAGCCCCAGGGTGTGTAGCCTCAAAGGTCAACGCCGTTGTTGATGGCCAACTCCATCGCATGCACGTGTTGGCGCAGGTAGTCGATGCGGTACGGGTCATGAACGCGCTTCTCCCCCGCTTCCTCGGCCAGCTCGTCGAAGGCGCCGAGCCCGTTCTCCACCACCATCAGCGGCACTTGTTGCTCCGGTGTTTTCTCGCCCTATACAGCCATACGACTCTTTGCTACGGTAATTGGTGCAGGTGCAGTAACAGTGTGGGGGCTCTTGGCGGAAGTAGCATTAGGTGGTCTTATTTACATCATGCTCTCTTACGTTTGGTGCCATGTAACGAAGAGCCAAGAACTAAAACGCATCCTCCCTAAACTTGCCCGTTGGTAGGACATCTATTCACTGACGATTGAGGATGAGTACATTTAATTAAGCTAGCACACAAGACTAACATCAGCTTTAATTCCAGCCTTATGGTTGCGAGCACGCTTAATGCGATCTTCCTCAAAGACACGGATGCATTCCAGCTCCCATATGCGTCTGCTTGCTTTTACTTCGGTGTCCAGGATTAACCCAACCGCCACAAACAGTGCTGAAAGTATGCCAAAGCCCATTGCCAGAAACGCTGTAGGGAAGCGCTCCACCAATCCTGTCTTACCAAACTCTGCCACGACCGGTAGGCCAAGAGCGAGACACACTACCAGGAAAAGGATAGCAAGCAGCATAAAGAATGGTAAAGGACGATAATCCTTAAACAACGAGGCAATCATGCGTAAAACCTTAAGCCCGTCTGATACGGTGTTGAGCTTAGACTCGGAACCCTCAGGGCGATCACGATATTCTATTGGGATCTGCTTGATGCGCCATCGCTTATCAACAGCATGGATAGAAAGCTCAGTTTCAATCTCGAAGCCAGGCGATAGCACAGGATAAGTACGTGCGAACGGACGGCTCATAGCACGATAGCCAGTCATGACATCGGCGTAGTCGAAACCATAGAGCATTTTGATAAGCCAGCGTACGAGTCCATTCCCGAATCCATGGAATTGACGCTTGTTTTCCTCGCCGTAGGTTCCATTAGACAGGCGGTCTCCCACAACGTGGTCAGCATGTCCTGCGAGTACGGGGCGCACAAGCTTAGGAGCAGCTTCAGCTGGATAGGTGTCATCTCCATCTACCATGAGGTAGCAATCGGCATCTATATCGCGCAACATCTGACGAACAGCGTTGCCTTTGCCCTGACGTGGCTCATGTCTAACGTGAGCCCCATGCTCTCGTGCAACGCTTGCGGTGGCATCTGAGCTGTTGTTATCGTAAACCCATACCTCAGCGCCTGGTAATACGCGATGGAAATCATCTATTACCTTACCAATCGTTACTTCCTCGTTGTAACAAGGAATAAGTACAGCAACAGAGCCAGTAGGTAGGGGCCTAGAGTCTGTCATTGCGAAAGCTCCTTCCTTTTCACGTGCATGCCTTTTTGCTCTCGACCAGAACAGATTGTACATCGTGTAGCAAGCCTGCAAAGACGAGTGTTAGGCACAGCACTGTTGTAAGTTGGCTTCGATAAGTAAACCAAGAATGCTGATAGGAATGGTTCGCAGCTAAGATATACCAAACGTATGGTAACAGTGCCGTGGCTCCTAGTGGGAGCGTCCACCAAAGATTGCGTGAAGTGCGACTTCTTGTGTGCAGGTAAGCGATAGCGGCAATATTAAGGACGATAATTGTTGCGTTAATAATTATGCTCCAATTTGGGAATGCGAGGCGCACATTCGTACCAACTGCGACAATTCTACTAATTGATTCTGAGCAGTTGAGTTGCGAGCTCACCCGTACGCCTCCTCTTTTTTTCAACACACATCCGCACGCGTTCGGATGAGTCCTGCGCGCTGGCGCATCCTTTCGTGAGTGGCGGGCATCCGGCCCGCCCGAGCGAAAGGATCGTGAGTTGGCGAGGAAGAAGAGCAGGACGAGCTACTGCAGGCTGGACAGGCGGGAGAGGAAGGCGATAGAGCACGGGCTGGACGGGCGGGAGAGCTGCCGGTCGATGGCCAGGGACCTGGGGAGGTCGGCGTCCACGGTCCACGACGAGGTGGTGAGGAACAGGGTCGTGACCAGAGGGCCGGGCAAGGGCGACAACGTCGTCGGAACGGACGGGTCGCAGGCGGGCGACGTGCGCGTGTGCCCGAGGCTGCTGAGCTGGCCGTACTGCTGCAACGGCTGCAGGCACAGGCGGTACCACTGCTCCTACAGGCGGAGGTGCGAGTACCTGGGCGCTCACGCGCAGGCCTTCGCCGACGAGGACATGGTCGAGCCCCGCCGCGGCGTGGACATGGACCGCGACCGCTTCGAGCTCGCGGTCTCGGCCATCAGGGGCGACCTGGCGCGCGGGCTCTCTCCCCAGCAGATAGCCGAGGCCGGGGCCATGGAGGTCGGCGTCAGCAAGTCCACGATCTACCGTTGGGTGGACGAGGGGTACGGCGGCATGAGCAACGCCGAGCTGCGCCGAAAGGTCGGCTACAAGCCGCGCAGGAAGTCCGGGGCGAGGAGGTCTACGCACCACGGCCCCGAGCGTTCCTACCAGGCGTTCCTGGCCCTTCCCGAGGGCGAGCGGGCGCGCGCCGGAGAGATGGACACCGTCTGCGGCAGGCCCACCGACTCGCAGTGCCTGTTCACGCTCCTGAGCCGGGCGTGCAAGGTGCAGCTGCCGCTGCTGATGGCGGAGAGGACCAAGGCCGCAACGGTCGAGGCGCTGGCGCACGGGCTGGGCATGTGCGAGCTGCCGTGTGTATTGCAAACTATGAGTTGCGTGTTTTACCAACGAAAAGTTTCGGTCGTTACCACATAAGTTTTTAGGGTTTTACCAAAGAGGACACGCCGACCAAATCGGATGACCTACCGTGTCGTTGCCACGTCTTCGACAAGGGAGGTCAGGAAGGGAAATGATCAGCATGTCCAAGGTAAAGGATATACGACAGATGAGGCGGGACGGGC
>JAFWMI010000119.1 GCA_017513965.1 Atopobiaceae bacterium | reverse complement strand
GGTTGAGGAAGGCGAACTCGCGTTTGTGGAATACACGAATGCGGCGGGCAAGCAGGGGTCAACCAAGAAGGCAGCAGAGAAGGAAAAGGCAGCCGCAGAAGAGGAAGCTGCCAAGGCGGCAGCACAAGAACAGGCTCAGAGCGAGTCGGAAGCGAGTGCCGAGGCGTACACGTATGAGGAGCCGGTGTACTACGAGGAGCCGTCGTACGATAGCTACGACTACAGCGCCCCGGTAGAAGCGCCGGCAGAATCCGCACCTGCTCAAACGAGCGATGGGTGCACGGGCGATATTGAGTGGCGATAGCGTTTCTGTTAAAACCACTGAGATTCGCTCATAAGGAAGAGTTGAAAAACGTAACGCCCAGACACCCTTTATTTAGAGTGCCTGGGCGTCTTTGTAAGGTCGTGTGGTGATCGCCATCGTCACGCGCGACCAAAGGTTTTAAACGCCGATGCCTCACCATGGAAGCGGTATTTGTATTGAAAACGAACATATGTTCTAGTATAGTCATAATATGAACAAATGTACTGTGAGGTGAGGTATATGGACGTTGCAACCACGATTTCAAAAGGTGTTCGTTCCGTGGCGAGCGATTATGATGCGGCATGCAAGCGGTTGCTATCGGAGAGGCAGATACTGTCTCGGATAATGAATGAATGGATTGACGAATTCTCGGATGTGACTCCTCAGCAGATTGAACGGGAGTGTTTTAGGGATATGCCACGTGTTGACACGGATTACGTTGGGCGTGACGAGATCGCAATGGGTCGCTTGGACGTACTTGCGCAGGAAGACAAGACTCTTTCCGAGGGGGCAACGACGTTTGATGTGCGTTTTGAAGCGCTTATTCCTCATCAGGATGAGCACACAAAGAACGTTGTCCGTGTTGAGATAGACGTAGAGGCCCAGAACAATTTCTATCCAGGGTACCCGCTTTTGAGGCGCGGTGTGTTCTATGGCGGCAGGCTACTTTCCATGCAAGGCGATACGGTAATACCTGGGTCACACTATGAGCGCGTCCGCAAAGTGTCATCAATCTGGGTGTGTGCGCATCCTCCGCGGAAATATGCGGGCACCGTAACAAGGTTCGTGTTGGCGCCACAGAATCTTGTAGGTGATGCGGTGTACAAATTGCAAGACTATGGATTGCTCGAAGTCGTTATGGCCTGTTTAGATGACAAGCACCCTGGTTCGTCACAAGGAGCTTTGGGAATGCTCGAGATGCTGTTGTCAAGGCGTGTGAGCGCAGACGAGAAGCTTGATTATCTTGAGAATCAATGCGGTATAGTTATATCGAACACATTGGACGAAAGGGTGGTTCGTATGTGCAACCTTAGTATTGGTGCAATCGAAGAGGGCTATAGAGAGGGTCACAAGGAAGGCCACAAGGAAGGGCGTAAGGAAGGGCGTAAGGAAGGGCGCGAGAAAGAGCGTAAGAAATACTTGCACATAATTGCCGCAATGGTTGGGGACGGCAAACTGTCGTTACATGACGCGATGACACAATTTGACTTCTCGGAGCAGGAGTTGCGGTCTGCATTGCCCTAACACGAAAAGTCGCCCATGGCGTTTTCCTTCGTGTTTGCGGGAACGTACTAAATGGGTATGCTAGGTACATACGCGTTGAATCGCGCCCGTTGAGAGGAGAGATTTATGGCTCAAGCTACGTTCTATCGTTGTGCAAAATGCGGCGTAACCGTTGCCCTTGTGAAGAAGGGCACCTGCATCCCTCAGTGCTGCGGGGAACCGATGGAGGAGCTCGTTGCGGGCTCGGTGGACGCGGCCGTAGAGAAGCACGTCCCTGCCATTACGCGCGCGAACGGCAAAATCGTGGTGCAGGTTGGCTCCGTTGAGCACCCCATGCTCGACGTTCACTACATTGAGTGGATTGCACTTGCAACACCCGATCGTTTGGAGATTGCATACCTCAAGCCTGGCGACAAGCCTGTTGCTGAGTTCGCATGCACGGGTGCCGACGACGTTACCGCATATGCCTACTGCAATCTCCATGGCCTCTGGAAGGCGGATGCATAGTTCTTGTACCTAGTAGGGGTAGGTTGTTTGAGATGACGGGTGGGGACACGTCGTATGGACGGGTCCCCACCGCTTGCGTTAGTCATCTTTTTGTTTGCCGGGTACGTATCGAACGGCTGCTCCCATGCTGCCTGTGGCATTATTATAGGTAGTAAACGCGCAGAACGGGATGTGTTATGAAGATTGCCATCGCCCAGCTAAACACGTGTGCCGGAGAATTTGAAAAAACCGTCAATCGTATGGTGGAGCTGAGCGCGCGTGCGGCGGGCCAGGGGGTAGAGCTCCTGGTTTTTCCTCTCGCAACGCTTACTGGCGTTGCGCCGGTGTCATACGAGAGCTCTGAGGGCTGGATGCATGACACGGCAAACGCGCTTGAGCGCCTTAGCCATGAGGTGCTTTGCCCTTGCCTCGTTCCATATGTGCATGCGGCCGGTGATGCCGCGTATCCCAATGTCGTTGTTCTCGAATCGGGTCACACATATACCATTGCCGATCTGACGAAGGCAGAGGAACATGGAAGCGAGCCGAGGGGGAGGAGCCTCCTCTCTTGGAAGGGACTGACCTTTGGCGTTGCCTTTACGTATGAGGACATTGACGCATTCATTGACTCATCCACCAAGATGGATGTTCTGCTGTTTGCATCGGGCTATTCATATGCGCTTGATGACGCTGGGTCGGCCCTTGGTGCCGCGCTGCTAGACAATCGCTTTCGTGCGGATGCAACCACATTAGACGCGTATGTGATGGGCGTTGGGTCGCTTGGTGGATACGGACTACAGGTGTTTGCAGGCGCGAGTTTTGTACTTACACCGCGTGGGGAGCTTGCCGCGTCTGCACCTGCTTTTGAAGAGTCCTTGCTTTGTGCGAGCGTCGGCGCGGATGAGCCTGTTGATGAGCCGCTTGAGCCGGAGCTTTACAATCGTTCTTTGCACCTATGGGAGGTTTTGGTGCTTGGCTTGCACGACTATCTGGCAAAGCTTGGCATACCAAATGTTGCGCTCATACTCGATGGCACACTTGCCTCCTGCCTGTTGGCGTCACTTGCTACGGACGCGTTGGGCCCAACACATGTGTACGTTCTCCCCAATGCGTCTGAGGACCTGCGTGATGCCGCGAGCTCGTTAGTCGACGCGCTTCGGGTCCAGCTACTTGAGCGTCCCATGTGGTTGGATAGTTCTGAGATGGACATTACTCCGCGAATGCTGCAGGCGTTGCTGGCGGATCGAGCGCAAGAGCATGATGCGTTGCCTATCTCCAGCGAGGACAAGACGTTTTTGTCGCTAGAGATGAACAGCACGCCGTGCTTGATGGCGGCCCTGTTGCCGTTTGGCGATGTGTATCGCTCGGACGTCATTGAGCTTGCGCACATGCGCAACACAATCTCGCCGGTTATACCGCGTGCGTGCCTGCGTGCGTATACCGTGCCTCCTGTGGAGGGCCTGAGCAATGTGGAGCATACGCCAGAGACGCAGTTGCGACGCGTTGACGTTACGCTCTCTACCCACATTGAGTGGGAGCGGACCTTAACTGACGTTGTTGCGCGCCAAGGAGCCAGCCATATAACCGAGCAGATCGTACGACAGCTATACGACTGCGAGCTGGGGCGCGTAACATGCCCTCCCTGCCTTACCGCTTCGTCAAGGACGATTTTCGATATCCGCAGGCCTTTGGGGCTTACGTGGCATGATCGAGTACGGGATGAGGAAGAGCGGCTGAAGAGCAACGAGCTGCTCAAGCATCTTGGTGGAGTTACGCGCGAATCGGAGATGCAGGCATTCGCTGGGGAGCAGCAACTAGGAGAAGGCCTTGCTGGATTGCTCGATGGACTGGGGGCGGAACTCATCGCGGGATCGCTTCCCGAGGGAGTGGACAGAAGGACCATGGAGCGCTCGCTGGATGATCTTTTGGGGCTTATACAGGACATCATGCAGGGGGAGGGCTTTTCGCCTGAGGGGAACGGATTCGACGGGGGTGGCCCTTTTGGCCCGCTCACGTGGGGTAGCCCTTTCTCTGAAAACTGAGTCGCGGTACTAAACAATGTGATAGTATAGAACAATCGTTCGTATTCCAAACGTAGGGTTGGGGAGGCGTGGCGTGGTAATTCTGGGCATTGATCCAGGGCTTGCAAACACTGGTTGGGGTGTTGTGGAAACGAGAGGGTCCACGGTTCGCGCCCGTGCCTACGGATGCGTGACCACCAAAGCCTCCGAGCCCATTGCCATACGCCTTGGACAGATTTTTGAGCAGCTGTCCGAAGCCATCGAGCGGTATCGTCCAACTCAGATGGCAATAGAAAAGGTGTTCTTTGGAGAGAACGTGCGCTCTGCCATGGCAACGGCGCACGCACGTGGGGCCGCAATCGTCGCATGCGCGCAGGCCGGCCTTGTGGTTGGGGAATATACGCCCATGCAGATTAAACAGGCTGTGGTGGGTACGGGAGCTGCAGATAAGCGCCAAGTGATCTATATGGTGCGTAACGTACTTGCGCTCGATCACGATCCCCGGCCCGATCATTGTGCAGACGCACTCGCTGCCGCCATCTGCCATGCCAACCTCATGCGTACGCAATCGATAACCCGTGATCATGCGGCGGTGCAAATGCTCGAGCAGGAGCAGGCGCAAGATCGTGCGAACAGAGAGGCGGCGCGTGAGATTACGGCTGCTGCCACTGCGGCGCATGTGGCGCGTGGTGCCCGCGATCGCAACGCTGCGCGTCATGTTCGCCAGAGTAGGAGATCAACGCTATGATTGTTTTGCTAACAGGTAGGTTGGTTGAGGTTCAGCCCGGTTCGGTAGTGCTCGATGTGGCGGGGGTAGGTTATGAGTTGGGGGTGTCCGCCATCACCGCATCGGCATTGCCGGCAGTAGGTAGCGCGGGCGTGTCTTTGTTCACGCGTCTTGTTGTTCGAGAAGGGGCAATCGATTTATACGGATTCCTTACCCGCGACGAGAGGACGCTCTTTGACAAGCTTGTGAGCGTGTCTCATGTGGGTCCCAAGCTGGCTCTTTCGGTGCTCTCCACATTCACTCCTTCTGCGTTGGCCTCGGTGGTGAGCATGCAGGACACAACGCGTATGGCAACGGTGCCTGGCGTAGGCAAGAAGACCGCCTCGCGGTTGATAATGGAGCTTGCCGACGTGTTTGCCAAGGACCCCTCTTTGCGTGCGCTAGCCAGTGGGGGCGTGGACGCAGGCGCTCAGGTGCCAACCGCACAACGCTCCGTGAGTTCCGTTGAGACGGATGTGACCGATGCCTTGCTTTCCATGGGCTTTACTATGCAGGAGGCAGAGTTGGCGCTTGAGGGTTACGAAGACGCGGGAGCCACTACCGTTGAGGCAGTGTTGGGGTATGCGCTCCGTCGCTTAGGAAGGAGGTCGTAGCATGTGGGAAGCCGATGCGGACGACCTGTTTGGCGACGTTGCCGCGAAGCCCGCCAGAACGAGCGGTGCACGACGATCCGTCTCTGGCGAGCTTACAGGCGAGGACATTGACGTTGAGCGTAGCCTCAGGCCGCAAACACTCTCTGAGTACTGCGGGCAAGAGCGTGTGTGCGAGAACCTCAAGGTGCTCATCCAAGCCGCTCGAAATCGCCATGAGCCATTGGATCACGTGATTTTCTCTGGGCCGCCCGGGTTGGGCAAGACGACGTTGGCTGGCATTGTTGCCAACGAGATGGGTGCTCGTCTGCGCACAACCTCGGGTCCCGCAATAGAGCGGACGGGAGACTTGGCAGCGATCCTTACCAATCTCGAAGAAGGCGACGTGCTCTTTGTGGACGAGATTCATCGCCTGAATCATCAGGTCGAGGAGGTTCTCTATCCGGCGATGGAGGATTTCTTCCTCGATATTGTAATAGGCAAAGGCCCGGCGGCGCGTTCCATTCGCCTTGATGTTCCGCGATTCACACTGGTGGGGGCAACCACGCGCACGGGCCTGCTTACGGGCCCACTGCGCGACCGATTTGGCATCTCGTATAGGCTCGATTACTATTCGGTTGAGAATTTGGCACACATTGTTGAGAGGTCCGCACGGCTTTTGTCGGTGCAGATGGACGAGGATGCCGCCTTGGAGATTGCGTCGCGTAGCAGGGGTACGCCGCGCCTTGCCAATCGACTGCTCAAGCGCGTGCGAGACTATGCCCAGGTGAGAGCTGGCGGCGCAATAACATGGAACGTTGCTGCAGAGGCGCTTACCTTCTTTGAGATAGACGAGCTTGGCCTCGACTGGATGGACATCAAGATACTGCAAGCACTTACCTCAACGTTTAGGGGACGGCCGGTGGGCCTGAGCACCATTGCGAGCGCTGTTGCCGAGGACGCTTCCACACTTGAGGACGTGTACGAGCCTTACCTGCTACAACAAGGACTCATTGTTCGCACGCCACAGGGACGGCAGGCTACGCTTGCGGCATTTGAACACTTGGGAATAACACCGCCGGTTTCTTAGCGTTTGGCTTGGACTAGCAATATTGTTGTGCTGCTTCGCGTATGCCAGTATGGCTTAGCACGCGGTCCAAGAGCTCGCCCCTTCCCGTGTGCTGGTCAAACAGGTCGGTAAGGGATTTGGCGAACGCATGCATGTCTGCGGCAGGCAGATACCGGCTGACGATGCGTATAAACGATGCGTAGTCAAGCGTGTCGCGTTCACCGAGGCATGCGTCGAAGAGGCGTTCACCATGTGCGCATATGTTTCGTACTTCCACCAAGAGCCCCACGTCCTGAACGAGGGTCTTTCTCGTGCGCTGCGTTTGGGAAGCGTCGACGCGCTCAACGACGGTATTCAAGCGCGCACAGACAGCCTCTTGTTCGGAGCGTTTCATGAGGGCAAGAAAGTAGTAGAGGTTCCCAAACGAGAAGTCGCTGAACACGACCCAAAGAGGCACGTAGTCGTAGTTATTGCGATAGTGCGCAAGGCGAGCGTCGTCCCTTCCCCGTTCGTCGTTCTCATGTTCGCGCGCGTATCTTGTGAGAGCACGCATCAAGTTGCGGAGGTCTCTCTCATATGACGCCTCGCCAAGAAGGTAGTGGCCGCGAGTCGAGAAGCACGCCTCTTGTAGATATGCCTCGGGGTCTTCGTGAGCCTCGAGGAATGATGTGGATACCAGCGAACGGAGCATGCCCTCAATCTTTGTGAGTTGGTTGAAGGTGAGCATGCGCAGGGAACGATCGAAGAGAAAGAGCCGGTAAACCTGACGGAACGTAGACCCCTGCGCGTACTGGTCTTCTCCGGTCGCTTGCGTTGTTTGAGCGTCCAAAAAGTACTTGCCGTATCCGTTGATGATTGCGTAGTAACCCTCGCGTAGGAGTGTGCGTTCGGTGCGTTCGTCGCATGCAAGCCCACGCTTGGTAAGGAGATCCACCAACTGAGACGCTGCGAGGTATTCTTTGAACATGGTGCCTTCCTCTATTTTGCGTGTGCCAAAGATGTGTTTGCGATGGAATGGTACCATCAAGCAGCATACCAAGCGAAGAGGGAGGCTTTGCATGTTGCATAGGGACTATCTGCTCGAGGTGATTGAGCAATTCGTTAACGGCATATCCCAGTCGCTCGTGCGCGTGTTCGTGCAGAGGGACATCAATGCGGGGAAAGATGTTGAAGCTGCGATTGCCGAGCTCGTACAGCTTGATCCGGAGACGGCGATGTCGCTCGCACCCGACTCGCTCGTTACCATGATGTTGCTTTCGGGCACGGGCGATGCCGTGGCTGGCTATGCCGCCTATGCGCTAAACCGACTAGGCGAGGCGTATGAGCGAGCTGGCGAGGTGGGATTGGGACAGATGCGCAAGGAGCAGGCAGAGGCGATCGCCCAAGCCTTCGGCGCCAACATCAACGAGATACCAGAAGAGCTTCGTGAGCTCGATGCCCAACTCCAATAGCAACGGAGGGACTTGCAATCGAGGGGGACAGTCCCCTCGATTGCATTTATGCGCGTGGAAAATGCTCGCGTAGGTCTGCGGCGGCTTGCATGGGATTGATTGTGCCCACAATGGCACGTCCTACGAGCACGAGTTCCGGCTCGTGCGCGACGACCTCGTCGATGTTGTTCTCACTAATGCGACCCACCACGGCAGGGAGTGCCTTTCCCGTTGTGTTGGCTCGCACAAGGTCCAATTCGCGAAGGGGATTGTCGTATCCCAGCACGGACCGAATGGCCTTTGCAATGCCGGGGCGCGCATCTGCCAGAGGGTTGCTGGCAAGCTGCCTGTCCTCGTAGCTGGTATGCGTGCAGAGGTACCTAACGCCAAGCTCCTCGAGTTCGCGCGCACGCGTTGGGATGTCCGAGATGCCCGTTAGGTCGGCCATGATTGCTCCGCCCATGAGTTCGGCTGCCGCAACGGCGCCTTCGACGGTTTGGTCCGCAGCAACGCCCATTATCGTAACGATGCTTGCGCCTCTGTCGAAGCAGTGAGACGCAATATAGTGGCCCGAGTTAACAATCTTTGCATCCGCACATACCCCAAGCTCGGGAAACTCGTTGCGCAATGCCGTTACGAGCACAAGCCCCGTTTCTATAATGAGTGGGTTGCCCACTTCGACAATGTCAACGTACTCGTGGATTTGCTCGACGATCTCCTCGCACTGGTCTACGCGTGGCGTATCGAGTGTGACCTGGAGTTGCATGAGGGGCCTTTCTGTTGGAGTGGATTGGTTCCATCCTATCACGAATCACGTGTCCAAAAAAACAAACGTCTCTCTCTTGCTCGATGGGGAGGGTTGAACGAGGGACGTAAGAATTTGAGGCGTATGTCAACTGTCGGGAGACCTATTTGCGGCACGACCCGTTACTATTGGGATGGTCGAGCGAGGAGGTGGTTGTATGGCCGACAAGAACTTGGAGATGGCAAAACGTGTGGCAACGGCCGTTGCCGAGTGCGGCGGGCGTACGTTCTTTGTAGGTGGCTATGTGAGAGACCGTCTACTTGGCCGCGAGAACAAGGATGTGGACATTGAGGTGCATGGCATTTCGGTGTCGCAGCTCGAGCATATCTTGGATGGGCTAGGCGAGCGAATGACGGTTGGCGCGAGCTTTGGGATTATGGGACTGCGTCATTACGACCTCGACATTGCCATGCCGCGTTCGGAAGTGGCAACGGGAAGAGGGCATAGGGACTTTGCGGTGTTTGTTGACCCGTTCATTGGGGAGCGCAAGGCCGCGAGGCGGCGTGACTTTACCATCAACGCACTCATGCAAGACGTGCTGACCGACGAGGTGCTCGACTTCTTTACGGGCTTGGACGACTTGGCGCAAGGTTTGATTCGCCATGTTGATCCAAAAACGTTTGTGGAGGACCCGCTCCGCGTGTTGCGCGCCGCACAGTTTGCCGCACGTTTTGGGTTTAAGGTGGCACCCGAGACGCGACAGCTCTCGGCGACAATGGACCTTTCCATGCTCTCTCGCGAGCGTATTATGGGAGAGCTAGAGAAGGCGCTGCTCAAGGCCGACAATCCCTCGGTGTTCTTTGAGGAGCTGCGGTCGATGGGGCAGCTGGATGACTGGTTTATTGAGGTTGGCGCATTGTGCGATGTGCCACAAGATCCTGTGAACCATCCAGAGGGCAACGTTTGGAACCACACCATGATGGTGCTAGACGAGGCAGCCTCGTTGCGAGAGCAGGCGCAGTACCCTCTGGGTCTTATGGTTGCCGCGCTTTGTCATGATTTGGGCAAAGCTGTAACAACGGAAGAGGTGAATGGGCGCATTCACGCGTATGGCCACGAAACGGCTGGCCTGCCATTGGTAAAACAGCAGCTTCAGCGTCTTACTACCGAGCGAAAGCTCGCGTCGTACGTGCTCAACATGGTCGAGTTGCATATGCGGCCCAACCATCTGGTGGCAGACGGCGCAAAGGTAAAGAGTTACATGAAGACGTTCGACATGTCCGTTTGTCCGGAGGACTTGCTGCTGCTTGCCAAGGCGGATCATTTTGGTCGTGACTTTGCGAGCATCCAAGAGGAGCGGAGGGCATACGCTCAGGTGGAGAACAGGCTTAACGAGATGCTTGAGGAATATCGGCGACGTATGGCAGCGCCGCACGTTACGGGAAAGGATCTGATTGAGGAGGGGCTTGAGCCGGGACCGCTCATGGGAGAAGTGCTTGCGTATGTGCATAAGGTGCGACTCGCAGGCAGGCCAAAGCACGAACAGCTCAAGCAGGCGCTGGGTTTTGTGCGCAGCAAGAAGTAGTCTCCTAACATAACGGCGCATTTTTTTCAAACGGATACTTCCGTATTCGGTTGTTTTTCGCATCCGTATGGTACACACTGCGCTAGAATGTTAAGCAGTTTGGGACATCAACCCTTTTTGCTTGGAGGCAATATGCCCATCAACGCGATCGTCCTCGCCGCCGGCGAAGGAACGCGCATGAAGTCCCGTCATCCCAAGGTCGCACATAAGCTGCTGGACAAACCACTGGTATGGTGGACGGTCGACGCCGCGCGCAAGGCGGGCGCCGACCGTATCATCGTGGTCGTTGGCAACGGTGCCGATGAGGTGCGTGCGATCTTTGCGAACGATGCGGACGTGGAATGCGTGGAGCAAACTGAACGCTTGGGAACCGGTCACGCCGTGCGTTGCGTGCGCGATGCCATTGGCGGCTTTGAAGGGCCCACAGTCGTTCTATACGGAGACACACCACTGGTAAAGCCAGAAACCATCAAGTCTTTGGTAGATGAGACGCGCGAGCATCACAACGCCTGCACCGTGCTTACCATGCGCCCGCCTAACCCCACGGGTTACGGGCGCATCAAGCGCGCGGATGATGGCTCCGTGCTTGCCATTGTTGAGCACAAAGACTGTACTCCGGAAGAGCAAGAAACGCTTACCGAGTGCAATTCGGGCATGTACTGCTTCTGCGGAGGCAGGCTCACGGCCAATATCGACAAGATCGGCACCAACAATGCCCAAGGTGAGTACTACCTCACCGATATGGTGGACATTTTTGTTGGTATGGGTGAGCCCGTAAACGCATTGCTCGTGGAGGACTACACCCAGATGTTGGGCGTAAACTCGCGATTCCAGCTTGCAACGGCCGCCAAGCTCATGCAGCTGCGCATCAACGAGCGCCTCATGGACGAAGGCGTCACGATGCTCGACCCCAATCAGGTTTGGGTGGGGGCAGAGGTAACCGTGGGGCGTGATACGGAGCTGCTGCCGCAAACCATGCTGTGGGGAACGACGAGCGTGGGCGAGGACTGTGTAATTGGTCCCAACACGCGCCTCACCAACGTGCAGGTGGCCGATGGAACAAGCGTTGAGGAGACTGTTGGCTATGACACGGTCATTGAGTCTGGCGTAACGGTTGGCCCGCGTGCATATCTGCGCCCTGGCACCCATCTGCTCGAAGGGTCCCATGTGGGAACGCACGTGGAGATAAAGAACTCCACCATTGGGCAGGGCTCAAAGGTGCCGCACCTCTCATACATTGGCGACACGACCATGGGCTCGGGAGTCAACATTGGCGCTGGGTCCATTACGTGCAACTACGACGGCAAGCACAAGAGCCCCACGACCATCGGCAACGACGTGTTCATTGGCTCAGACACCATGATGGTGGCTCCAGTCACCATTGGCGATGGAGCGCTTGTGGGTGCAAGCTCGTGCATCACAAGCGACGTTCCTGCCAACGCGCTCGCGCTCGAGCGTTCCAGGCAGCAGGTCATTGAGGGCTGGGCGGCAGAGCGCCGCAAGAGAATGCAGGAGGAAGACTAAATGTACGAGATTCTAAGCAAGCCGCTCAACGTCGAGAAGGAAATCAAGCTGTATAGCGGGACGGGCAATCCCGAGCTGGCACGCCGCATTGCCCAAATTCTGCATCTGGAGCTCTCGGGCCTCACACTCGAGAAGTTCGCCAACGGCGAGACCTATGCCAAGTTTGAGGAGTCCATTCGTGGCGATGATGTCTTCATTGTGCAGTCCATTGCCGGACAGAACATCAACGACCTGCTCATGGAGCTGCTCGTTGCGGCCGATGCCGCAACGCGTGCCTCGGTGGGAACGCTCACGGCGGTTATCCCCCACTACGCGTATGCTCGCCAGGACCGCAAGTCGGACTCCCGCGAGCCCATTACGGCAAGACTGGTCGCCAACCTGCTCGAGACTGCGGGTTTTGATCGTGTTATTACGCTCGATTTGCACCAGGGGCAGATTCAGGGCTTCTTTGACATTCCAGTAACGCACCTCACGGCACTCTACCTGCTTGGCGATTACTTCATGGCCAAGAACTTCGACTGGGATAACACCGTGGTCGTTTCTCCCGACATGGGTCGCGCCAAGGCTGCCAAGAAGCTCGCCGACCACCTGGGCTGCTCGGTGGCCATTGCCCACAAGAGCCGTCCTAAGCACAACGAAGCCGAGGTAATGGGCATTATTGGTGACATTGACGGCAAGACGTGCATTATCAACGACGACATGATTGACACGGCGGGAACGCTGTGCGGATCGCTGGCCAAGCTCAAGGAGATGGGTGCGGGAGACATCTACGTGTGTGCCACGCATGGTCTCTTTACTGGCAAGGCAATCGAGCGCTTGGAGAATGCTCCCATTGAGGAGTGCGTGATTACGGACTCGGTGCCCTGCGCCGTTGCCAACCAGCCTGGCTCCAAGATTAAGATGGTGTCGGTTGCACGTGAGCTTGCCGAGGCGATTCATCACGTGTATTGCAACGAGCCCACGACCGAGATCTTTGGTGGCGACCTCAACCTGTAAGAATCTCGTAGGGTGAACTTGGGAGGGCGCCATGCCTGACAAGGGCTCCATTCGCATAGTGTGTGGTTTGGGCAATCCGGGTGAGCAATATGCGCTCACCCGGCATAATGCCGGCTTCTGCACGGTTGATGTGCTTGCAGAGCGTTATGGTGCGCGGTATTGGAAGAGTCAGGCGGGGTGTCTTACCACCACCGTGCGCGTGGACGGGCAAGACGTCTTTCTTGCCAAGCCGCAAGGGTACATGAACACGTCGGGTGGGCCGCTTTCCAAACTTATGCGTGAGCTGCGTGTACAGCCGGAGGCAGTGCTCGTGGTGCATGACGAGGTTGACTTGCCAGCTGGAGAAGTGCGTTACAAGTTTGGTGGCGGCCTCAATGCACACAATGGCCTGAGGTCCATCAAGGCAAAGCTCGGCACTGCCGATTTTGCCCGTGTGCGCGTGGGCATTGGTAGGCCGCCGGGAAAGATGAGCGTTGCCGATTGGGCCTTGCGAAAGCTCAAAGGCACCTTTGCGGATGATTTTGCCGTTACATGTGCGCATGCGGCGGACGTGGTCGAGGAGCACCTGGGGTAGGCTTGCATTGCCTTAAGAAAACCTTTGCGGTGAGGGCCTCGGCGCGTCCCGCCTTAAGAAAACCCTTGCGGTGAGGTGAATTCTTAAGAAAAAGCGCGCGGTGAGGGCTCACTACAGAACTTTTCTCAAGAAACCGCCTCACTACGAGCGTTTTCGTAAGGCCACTGGCAATTACGCATGCCACGAGAAGGGCTCGTCGCTTGTTCGCCATATGAGCAATGCGTCTCGGCCGGACTTCGCGTACAGGCTGTAGGACGGTGCGTTTGGGTTATCCAAAACCACGGCATCCACCAGGCGATTATGCGAGAAGGGCTGGTCGTCCACCCACATCACCCCCGTAGGGGTTAGTGTGTAGTGCTCAGGCGGATACGACTCGTAATAGGGGTCGAACATGCGAACCTGACCCTCTTCATAGCCGGTTATGAGCACATAATGGTCCACGCCAACTAAACAGCCGCAAACCGCGACCGCTCCGCTGTGCAGGCCTAAGACGAGCGGGGAGTCTGGCGAAAAGCTCACCTCGTCGTCCCTTAGCGCTTTGCAGCGAACGGGCATTCCCGCATGGACCAAATAGTCGTTGCACCATACGCCAACATAGGAAAGGGCATTGGCGGAGGTTCCACGGTAATAGTCGTTGATCCCCAGGTTGCAATCTCCGGTGACGCGTGTAATAAAGTCGATGGCTTGGGGCGGGATCTCCTCACGGTCAAAGAGATACATGAGCGCATTAACAAGCGACGTTTTTCCGCAATCTGCATCGGTGGCCTGGTAGCGTAAAGGTGATTTCATAACACATCCTTTTGTTGCGACGCGAGCGGAAAGATGCCGCTGTCTATTGCATAAGTGTCACTTGCTGCCGGTCGTTCATCACCTTTATGCCCGGAACGGAGTCCGCGAACCTTCCAAACTGCGAGTAGCCAATGTCCTGTAACGTAAATTTGGGGAACGTGTCATAGACTTCTTGGGCGAGGGCAGAGAGGTGCATGGTATGACCTTTCTCCTTCCTCAGTCGCTCGCGCATGAACGCACCAACGCGCATGCTTATGTCACGCGTATCGGCAAGCGACACGCGGTAGATGGTGCCGTTCTTTACAAGTTCGAACCGGCGCATGTCGCTGATCATCTTGGATAGCTGCGTGTAACCAAAGTTGCGTACGTCGAAGTCGGGGAATCGGTTGCGGAGCCCCGCACCCACCTGGGCAAGCTGCGTCTCCTCGCCCTTGCTGTCGTTGTTGCGAATGATTCCTGCAATAACGTGCTCTACATCCGAGAGGGAAACGGTGGTGGCAGCGCCCCCATCGCTTCCTTCGGTCGTGTCTGCGGGGGTTCCCGTGCTGTCTTTCTTGCTGAGGCTCTCGATGTTTACGAACGTCGTGCAGGCGTTACGAAAGGACTGGCTCGTTTGGTTGCGACCCATGCCTACTACGAGCATGTTGCTTTCGCGCAGTCGCTGAGCGAGTCGAGTAAAGTCACTGTCGGAACTCACGATAATGAAGCCGTCGACCTTGCCGGCATAGAGGATGTCCATCGCATCGATGATGAGCGTGGAGTCCGTTGCGTTCTTGCCTGCCTGTTCCCCGGGCTTGTGACTCTTTACGTTGGAGAACTGCTGCACAGGCAATATGGAGTTGTCGAGCAGCTTGGCGCGCCAACTGGCAGCTTGCGGATCGGTAAAGTCTCCGTAAATACGACGATACGTGGCGATGCCATGCTTTGGCACCTCGTCCAGAATGGTAGTGAGGTACTTGGCGGAGATGTTGTCCGCGTCTATGAGCATCGCAAGTCGTGGCGTGTGAGAGGTTTGAGCTGCCATGGTGCACGTCTCCGATTCTGTGGTCTTTCCTGCACTAAAACAGTAGCTTACCAGCTCAGGCTTTGGGTTGGCGCAGGCTACGGGCGTATCTATGAGTTTACCAATGCATTTTGGCAAACCTACTTGGCAAACCTAATCCGTGGGGAGGAGACCTTGCCTCTCGTGCACGCGATTGCACGCGATCCACATGGCGTGACGAATGCCTGTGCGCCAATATGATTGCTTGGTCTGTCCAAGGCGTCCCCTTGCCTGTCGAACGGGCAGCTCGCAAAACAGCTCGCCACAATGCTTGTGGGCGTTGATCTTTATTTGAGGCGAGAGATTCCAATCGCCCTCCGTGAGCTTGAGACGAGGAATCACGTCCTTGAGGAAGATCCACATCCCAGAGAGTGAGTCGCATAGCTTCAATCCGTAGAGAACGAGAATCTCTAGGTTGAGAGTCGTGACTCCCAAGCGATGCTTAAGCGTAATGCTGGAGTCGGGATAACGAGAACATGTTGCAAAGGCGCAGCCTTGCTCAAGCATCGAACGGAGCAATCTTGGTACATCTTCTATGGGGTAGGTTCCATCACAATCCGCGCAGACGATTATGTCTCCCGTTGCTGCACCTATTCCCGTTATATGTGCGTACCCATACCCAATTCCGCCATGCGTGCGGTCATCTTTGAGGACGCGGAGCTTTGGCATGCGATTCTCAAGGCTCTTTGCAACACGGTAGGTGTCGTCGGTGGACCGATTCTCCACCAAGACAATCTCGTCGAAAAAGTCGGGAACCGACTTGATCGTATTGCCGAGATGAGCTTCCTCATTACGACAGGGCATCACAAGCGAGATGTAGAGATTTCCAATCATGACCGCAAATGTCTTTTCGTCTTTACGAGCATACGCGAACGTCGTTTGGGAATATAGTACAGCACCAATAGCAGCAAAGAGAGATGCTTAAGCCACCGTGTTGTGCGCGCCGCCGATTCCATGTTGCACGGCAATGCGTGTAGCATGAGCATTATGGTTATGAGACGAAGCCTCGTTGTGTCTGCGATGGAGGACATATGAGTAGAAGCGTGCTGATTAAGGACACTACGCGCGAGGAGCGTATGCAAATTGTTGCCAAGGGGCTGAGCTGGTGTGACGACTCGAGTTGCGAAGCCTGTAGCGGATGCAGCATGGGAGCACCTCGAATCGACGCGATGTACAAACCATACATAGATGGTGTGCTCGAGTTGGCCGAAGTCAACATGCTTCACGCCGCCACAAAGTATACGCACGGATAGAAATGCCATGGGAGCATTTAACGAGGCGGTATATGATGTGGTGCGCCAGATTCCGAAGGGGCGTGTGGCCAGCTATGGACAGGTG
This sequence comes from Atopobiaceae bacterium, assembly GCA_017513965.1. Classification (GTDB taxonomy): domain Bacteria; phylum Actinomycetota; class Coriobacteriia; order Coriobacteriales; family Atopobiaceae; genus RUG440. Next base: position 58,683 of record JAFWMI010000119.1, on the reverse strand, counting down.
GCGCGCTTAGTGGGCAAACCACGCAATGCACGGTTTGTGGGGTTTGCGCTTCACGTGAATCCGGAGCCCATCATTACTCCCTGTCATCGCGTGGTATTTAAGGACGGTTCGCTTGCGCCCGGGTTTGCCTTTGGGGGTGAGGGCGAGCAGCGTAGGCTTTTGGAAGCAGAAGGCATAGGGTTTTTGCCAGATGGCCGTGTGGACATGGCGCACTTTGCGTGGGAAGCCTAGCGGCTTGATATACTAATGTGCACCATTAAATGTCCCATTGCGGAGGTATACATGAGCGAGATTGCAGAAGCATCGCACACGTGCGTCCTTGTTACGGGTGGCTGTGGATTCATAGGCAGTCACACCGTCGTGTGCCTGCTACAGCGTGGCTACGAGGTCGTAATCGTCGATGACCTCTCAAACGCGAATGAGAAGGTGCTGGACCGTATAGATCAAATCGTTGGTGAGGATGCCGCGGAACGCCTTACCTTCGTACGTGCCGATGTGGCGAACAAGCAGGCCCTGACTGCTGTGTTCGACGAGTTCGACATCAAGGCTGTTATTCACTTTGCTGGCTTTAAGGCGGTGGGCGAGAGCGTAGAGAAGCCCATTGAGTACTACAGCAACAACATTGGCAATACGCTCGCGCTTGTGGACGTGATGCGCAACCATGATTGCAAGTCCATCATCTTCTCGAGCTCTGCAACCGTCTATGGCGACCCGGACGAGTTGCCACTTACCGAGGAGAGCCCCAAGAAGCCTGCGACCAATCCGTACGGTTGGACCAAGTGGATGATCGAAGAGATGCTGCGCTCGCTTACCATCGCCGACCCAGAGTGGAACGTGGTGCTCCTCCGTTACTTCAACCCCATTGGCGCTCATCCAAGCGGTCTTATGGGAGAGGACCCCAAGGGCATTCCCAACAATCTGCTTCCCTACGTGGCGCAAGTTGCTGTGGGCAGGCGTGACTGCGTGCATGTGTTTGGCAACGACTACGACACGCCCGACGGCACCGGCGTCCGTGACTACATCCACGTAATGGACCTCGCCGAGGGACATGCGGCAGCCCTTGACTGGATGGCTGGCCGCAGCGGTTGTGAGGTATTCAACTTGGGCACGGGCAACGGCACAAGCGTGCTGGAGATTATCAAGGCTTTCTCTGAGGCCTGTGGCAAGGATCTGCCGTACGTGGTTGAGCCGCGTCGTGCGGGTGACGTGACGGCTAACTGGGCGGACTGCACCAAGGCTCGTTTGGAGCTGGGATGGGAGGCCAAGTACGGCATCGCGGAGATGTGTCGCGACAGCTGGAACTGGCAGAGCCACAATCCCAATGGGTACGAGGAGTAGCACAACGTGAGTTCGTCAAGCGATGCCTTTGTTCAGTACCTCGTCAACAACCGCTCAGTGGTAGCCGTATTCCTGCGTGATCACGTGCCGAATCCGGTCTTTAACGAGTCCGTGGTAGATGATCTGAACAGGTACCTCTATGTTCCCGTAGAGCAGTTTGTGATGACGGGTGGCAAGTGGGTTCGCCCGGCGCTCTGCCTGTTGGGCGCCGAGGCGGTTGGTGCTCCCTCAAGGAGGGCATACTCGGTAGCCGCTGCGATCGAGCTCTTTCAGGCAGCCGCGCTTATGCATGATGATATTGCAGATGAGAGCGAAATGCGGCGCGGGCAGCCCTGCATGTATCTTTCCGAAGGTGTGGGCATCGCCATCAACGCAGGGGACAGTGCGCTCGTTGCAGTAACCTCATGCATTATGGATGATGAGACATACGATGCGCAAACAAAGCTGCGGCTCTTGGACGAAATCATTCGCATGGAGCGTCTCACGCTCGAGGGCCAGGCGCTGGATTTGGGCTGGGCACGAGACGAACGCTGGGACATCTCCCCCGAAGACTACTTGGCTATGGCCCGTCGTAAGACGGCGTACTATTCCGCGGCGACGCCATTGGTGGTTGGCGCCATTTGTGGCGGTGGCTCGCAAGAGCAGATTGAGGGACTTCGTTCCTTTGGTTTGGATTGTGGTCTGGCCTTCCAAATTCAAGACGACTTGCTCAATTTGGTGGGGGACTCTGATGCTCAGGGCAAGGACTACCGTTCCGACATAACCGAGGGAAAGCGTACGCTGGTGATGACGTGGGCACTCGCACATCTTGATGTTGCACAGCGAGAAGAGCTCGTGCGTATTCTTGGCGCGCACGCGGTCGATGTGGGTAGCCTGGATCGCGCCGTTGCCCTTGCGCAAGAGTCTGGCGCCATCGAGCATGCGCGTCGCTATGCGCGAACGCTCGTGGAGCGAGCAAAAGCTGCCTTAGACGACGTTGCTGTGGCGGAAGACGCCAAGGTGATGCTACGCTCTATGGCGGACTTCTTTGTTGATAGAACACACTAGCCTGTTGTGTAGGCATTGGCAGGTTTGAGGATAAGGAACGATGATGGAACCCATCACGCGAGGGATGACCGGGGCTGCGGTCGAGGACATACAAGAACGGCTTTGCTCGATATCCTATGCTATTGACGAGTCCGAGCGAGAGCGTCAGGAGTATGGGCTGTCAACCGCGACGGCGGTAGCGCATTTTCGACTTGACCATGGCTTGTCTCTTGGGGAAGAGGTTGACTCCGCCACATGGGTCGCCCTCGTGGATGAGACCTACAAGATGGGGGACAGGACGCTGTATTTGCGCCTTCCCAACTTCCATGGCGCTGACGTGAGGCAGCTCCAGCATTGTCTGAACATCCTGGGTTTTTCTGCGGGCGAGGAAGACGGGCTCTATGGCCCATATACCGAAGCCGCGGTAAAGGAGTTCCAAGAGAGCATGGGGGAGCTCCCCGATGGCATGGCGTTCCCAGACACCTTCGACGCCATTGAGCGACTGCACCATGTGTGGGCTGGCAAGTCTGCGTCGGGTCCGCATCCGTTGGGGTCGATGGGTTTTGCGCGTGCGGCGAACGTGCTTGAGAACGTGAGCATCTCGATAACTGCCGAGGACCCCATCTCGCGTAACGTGGCTGGACGTATTTGGAACCTCGCCTCTGCCACGAACGAACGGAGCGGACTGGACATCATTGAGTCGATTGATCGCAAACGTCCGGATGACAGCGCCGTATTGGTGCTTGCGACGACGCCGCTTGCGGATGGTTCGAATCTGCCAAACGTGGTAGTGGACGAGTCCAGCTCGCTTGCCATGCGCATTCGCACGGCTTGCGAGGTGTCCAAGGACGAGGTGCCCGTGGTTCGCATCGAACTCTCGTTGGGTGGTCCAAACTACAACGGGACGTTTACCGTAAGCGATGCGCAAACATATGCGGTAATGTTGCTTGATGCCATATGCGCTGCATTCGACTCGTAAATCTGCTAAAATAGGTTCGCTCACGGCTGGAGACCAGCGCAGTGATTGCACTGGGGCATCGTCCAGGGGTTAGGACTGCGGTTTTTGGTGCCGCCAACCTAGGTTCGAATCCTAGTGCCCCAGCCACGAGTATTCGCAGGCCAGACGGAAAAAACGTCTGGCCTGCTCGCTTTTTGGTCCCGATTCGAACGGGGCTTAACCAAAGAGGGACAGTCCCTCTTTGGTTAGCCATTTGGGGACTGTCCCTCTTTGGTTGGATGCGAACGGGCGCTTGATGCGTTACCCCTCAAACGGCAGATAGCGGCGCATGCGATCGGCTGCAATAACGTGGTCGTCTGTGTCGAAGATGGCGCGCCCCACCATAATGACATCGGGGTCGAGCGTCATGACTTCGCGAATGTTGCCTTCCGTAATGCCCGTACCAACCGCGAGCTTTGCATGGCGCAGATTTCGCTTGGCGGCTTTTGCCAAATCGAGCGGCTTTACGCGTGGCCTGAACCAACGCCGGTGCGCCTCAAGGTCGTAATCGTACTCAGGCAGGTACCCCGTGTGCACCGACACGTAGTCCACGCCGAGCTCGTCAACCTCCGCAGTACGCTGTGCGACCGCGCGTGCCGGCGCAGACATGTCGCACATAATCTCACCGCCATAGCTCTTTGCCTTCTCTACCATCTTGCTTATAACGGGATCGGGGGCTGCCGAGAGTACCGTTACTATGCTGGCCCCCGCGTCAAAGCAACGCGTGGTAACGCCTGTCCCGCCATGGAACACCTTTGCGTCCACGCAAATAACGAGGTCTGGGTGTGCGGCGCGAATCTCCTCTATGAGCTCAAGACCAAAGGTGATCATTTGTGGATAACCAATCTCAATAATATCCACGTGATTGGCGAGTTCGTCGACGGTATGCAACACTTCGTGACGCTTGCCGTGGTCGATGGTGAGTTGGAGCTTCATGATAATTACCTCCTAAAGAACCTGCATGGCAAGGGCGAGTACGAGCGGCATGGTGACCATGGAGATGATGGTTGTGCCAATGGCAAGACCGGTACCGTACGAGTAGTCACCGCCATACTTAAGTGCGAGCATTGAGGTGGCCGATGCCGCAGGTGCGGCAGCCGCAATCATGAGGACCATGCGTACCTCATACGGCGCAGGCATAAACATAAGAATGGGAATGCATACCAAAGGCACCGCCACGAGGCGAAGGGCAATGGCCTTGTACAAGCGCGTGTCGGTTACCATAAGGCCGATGTTTGATGCCCCAAGTGTCGCGCCAAGAATAATCATGCCCAGACCTGTGTTCAGGTTGGCCATGGCATTGAGTACCTGCTGCGGAATATAGGGAAGTTGGTCAACAAAGAAGAAAAGGATTATGCCAACTACGACGGCTATGAGGTTGGGATTGGTAAGGATCTTCTTGACTGAGACTTCGTTCTTGTCCCCGCTCATGAGGAGGACGCCGTAGGTCCAAAACGTGATCGTTCCCACGACCATGGTCATCGTTACAAAGAACACGTACTCATCGCCAAGAATGCCTTGGATAAGAGGGATGCCCACAAAACCGGTGTTGGAGAAGACCACGGCAAAAGTGCCTATGTGATCCGCCTTTCCGCAGCCAAAGCGTCCGACCACCACTGAAGCCACAAAGATGATGGCAAAGAAGAGCATTACTATGAGGCCGCTTTGGAGCTGCGCGGCGTCAAACGGAATCGCGAGCGAACGTATAACCACGCAGGGCGTGGCCACATAGAGGGCGAGGTTGGAGAGCTGAGCTACCCCTTTTTCGTCGATCTGACCAATTTTGAACAGCACCACGCCAATGGACATCATGGCTAGCATTACGACTATCTGCTTGATGAGGATAAGTACCATGGGCGTCCTCCACTGCGGCGTTTTGGTCCTATATGCGTTTGGTCCTATTTAAATCAGTATAGGGCAGCGCCAATTGTTGTGGAGGGTTTGGGAGGTTGAATGGCGCCAAATTGAGTCGCCACTCTTGCTCGTGGCGAGGCCGTGTGCAGGGTTTTGAGCGCGTACCGCAAGTGACAGTTCACACGACCGTGCCTTGAGGGCATTCAGGAGGAGCATGCATTGCTGCGGAGTCAAATGACCGTTTGCCTGCAATCCGTATAATCATGGCAAACCACTTGTCTTATGTTTGCAAGGAGAAGCAATATGCCCGTTATGCCGCCCGACTATATGGCCGATGTGCTGCGCATCGATTTGGCCCATTTGGGGTGCTCTCGCATAATCCTGTTGGGAGCCGCGGAGGAGATGGCTTCTGGTGGGTTGCGTACGGCGCTCGCTCGATGGGGGCTGCAGGTGCTCATTCCTCCCGAAGACGAGCGCGCGTGGATTTCCGAGCTCTGCGAGCAGGTGCAGGGTGATATTTCGATTCCGGGCGAAGATGTTGACCGTATGCGCGCACTTCTTGCGGATGGCATGGAGCATGGTGTTGAGGCGATTGTGACTACCAACGCGCGACTTGCCGAATATGTGCGCGCTTGTGACTTGGGCGTTCCTACGGTTGTCTCGCATCCTCGTGGATCCGTGGTGCCCGTAAAGAACGTCGTCTTCGATATGGGAGGCGTTCTCTTTGCGTGGGATCCGTTGGCCATGGCAAGGCGTGTGTGCGCAAACGAGGATGATGCGCGTCTGCTCGCAAGCACGGTGTTTGGCTCTGTGGAGTGGGCGTGGCAAGATGCGGGTGCGGTCGACGAGCGAACCGTGCTGTGGACGTCCAAGTTGCGCACACCGCGTCGGTTGCATGCGTGTGTGGAGAAGCTCGTGATGCAGTGGCATAATCATCGCGTTCCCATCGAGGGCATGGAGGAGCTCATTCGTGACCTCAAGAATGCGGGCTTCAACATCTATCTGCTTTCGAATGCAGGCACCTCGTTTGCCCAATACGAGTCGCAACTGCCAGCGCGTGCATGCTTTGACGGTATGGTGGTTTCTTGTTATGAGCACGTGGTAAAGCCCGATGCGCGCATTTACCAAACGCTGCTCAATCGCTATGGGCTTGATGCAAAAACGTGCCTGTTTGTGGACGATACACAGCTCAATGTGCTTGGTGCTCGTCGTGTGGGTATGCGTGCGTACCATTTCCAAGAGGGTGCCAATGCTCTTCGCGCGCTATTGCTGGGGGAGTAGATTCGTCGTGAAACATAAGGAACGTGGAACTGACGACAAGCGCATAGCCGAGCACAAGAACGCATTGCGCAGAAGCCTCCTCGCGCGTCGTCGTGAGCTGGGCGCATGCAACCGTGCGGCTGTGGATGCCGCGATTGAGGCGAACGTGCTTGCCCTCGCTGAATTTGCGGATGCGGAAGTACTTCTAACCTACTTGGACTTTGGGCCGGAGGTACGCACGCATGGTATTATCCAGGCGGCATGGGCGGCAAGCAAGGTGGTGGCGCTTCCGTATTGCGTACCCGGCACACGAGACATGCGATGGTACCGGATAACGTCTTTTGACGGACTTGTTCGTAGCGAATATGGCGTGGAAGAACCTGTGCCGTGTGTGGAGCGGGAACAACGACTCAACGAAAACCAACATATGCTCGCGCTGGTACCCGGACTCAGCTTCGATCCGAATGGATATCGTCTGGGCTACGGCGGTGGTTATTACGACACGTTTCTCCCCCGCTTTGGCGGCGTGTCAATCGGTCTTTGTAGGGGGTCTTCGCTGAGTGAAGACTTACGCGGTGAGGGGCTGGTAGATGAGCATGACGTGCCGGTGCAACTCGTGGTAACCGACGCAGAATGCTATACCTGTGGTTGCCATGAGCGACCTTGCGTCGATGGTAACTGTTCCTAACTGTTTCGTGACGAAATCTGTCCTTTACGCCTATAGATTATTTGATAGACTATCCCATATATCCCAAGAGGGAATATTCCTCGTAAGGGGAGGGAAGATATCGTGGCCCGCTCGATCACGGAATATACGCAGCTAGAATACGAAGCCGCGAGGACTGGGACTGTGCCCCATACGCACACGCTGCACGATATGGCGCGCGAACAGTATCTCAATGACCTTAAACTGGGATGGTATCAGGTCACTATCATCTTCTTCCTGTTCTCCGTCATTGGACTCATGCTTGAGGAGACGTGGATACGAATCTCCATGGGCATTGCCCAAAGTCGCGCCGGACTCATTTGGGGGCCCCTGAGTCCGGTCTATGGAACTGGTGCCGTGCTGCTCACTTCGGTCTCGTTGTCCGTGCGTAGGCGGGGTGGTACGCCGGGCCAGCTCTTTTTGGCGTCCATGCTTGTTGGTGGCCTGCTCGAACAGGTTACGGGGTGGGGTATGGAGACGTTCATGGGTGCCGTGTCGTGGGACTACATTGCCGGCGGCATTCCAGGGGCGGTTACGAAGTGGGTTGCCATGCCGTTTTTGATTGCGTGGGGCCTCATGGGCCTCGTGTGGGGCACGGTGATTATGCCGGAGGTGCTCTTCCACATTGGAGAACCGTCGTCAGGAATGCGTGTGGTCGTTACGGCAGTGCTCGGGGCGTTTTTGGTGGCAGACATAACGGTTACGCTCACGTGCTTTGGGCGGGTAATCGGTCGCGATGCGCACATAGCACCTACAAATGCCCTAGAGCAGTGGGTTGACGACAACTACGGTGACGAGTTCTTTTTCCGTCGTTTTGGCAATATGGAAATCGAAGGCATCCGTGAGGATGCCTTCGAGCGCGCGTCGTAATGATTCGGGCTGTGGGCTGTGCTAGTTGCCTATGCCATGATGAGGCGCGGGGGTTTGTCGGTCCAATGGCGCGAATGAGTATCCCTCAGACTGGAAGTACTCAATAATGCGTGGGAGCGCTTCTACCGTTGAGGCTTTGCCAGCGCCATCGTGAGCCAAGAACACGATGGTTTGGTATCCGTAGGCCGTGTCTGCCTTGGTTGCCTCTACGAGCTCGTCTGCGGTGTGATCAGCACCATCGCCACAGCTTGCATCCCAGTCGTAGTACTGGTACCCGGCATCCACCACGTCTGTGGCAAGCTCAGACATAATGCCGAGCGTATAGTTTGCCGAAATGGTATTCGACGACCCGCCCGGGAAGCGAATGAAGCAGGGAACGTAGCCGATCTGCTCTTGTACTGCCTCACCTATCTGTGCGAGGTCTGCCCAATACGCGTCTGTTGAGGCGTATACCTGCTCATAGTCATGCGAGTATGTGTGAAGGCCAATTGTGTGTCCACGCTGGTAGCACTCCCGAATCATGGGGAAGTACTCGGGATTGATGCCGGTAACGAAGAACGTGGCCTTTATGCCGTATTGGTCCAAGATGTCGAGGACCTGCTGGGTGTTCTCGGAAGGCCCGTCATCAAAGGTGAGGTAGACCATCTTTGTGTCGCCGGTCTCGTAGTTCCAGTCGGTGCGCGAGGGGTCTACGGCAAACTCGGCATTGCGTGGGTCATCTTGTGTATCCATGGAAGTATCAGTCGAGTTTTCCTCGGTCGCTGCCGTGTCGTTTGTTGGCTGAGATTCGTCTGTTGCCGTAACAACGGGGGCTTGGTCGCTTGATGAGGGACGTGCGTCGTTCGTAAGGAGCGCACGTATGCCAAAGAATGCGGCTATGGCGACGCAAACTACGCCAACCGCTATGCCAATGGGAAGAATCGGCCTGCGTGAGGGGGTGTTCCTCATATGCGATGCCATGGGCTTACCGCCTGTTTGTTCTGCCGAGCAGGTAGAGCAGGTTGAGCACCGAGACAAGCGCGGATGCCACGTAGGTAAGCGCGGCGGCAGTGAGCACCTGTTTGGCTCCGCGCTGATCTATCTCCGAACCTGAGGCTTGCAGATAGCGTACGGCGCGGCGTGAGGCGTCAATTTCTACGGGCAAGGTTACCAGCTGGAAGATGACCGTAAAGGCAAACAGGAGTATGGCGACTTGCACCAAGCCAATAACGCCCATGAGTATGCCGGCAAGGAAGACGAACATCCAAATGCTTTGCGAGAAGTTGACCATTGGCACGAGTGCCGTGCGGAGCTTTCCGGGAAAATAGCCTTCTGCGGTTTGGATGGCATGGCCAGCCTCATGGCAAGCAACGGCAACCGAGGCCACAGATCCGCCACGGTAGTTGTCGTCCGAGAGGTGCAGGCTGTTGTCCCGAGGATCGTAGTTGTCGGTGAGCTTGCCGGGTATACGACCAATTCCGCAATCACTAGCTCCGTTTTCGTTGAGCATGCGGCGAGCGATCTGGGCGCCAGTGGCATTCATGCCGCTGGGTACCTGGGACCACTTATTGTAAGTGCTCTTTATGTACGCCTGCGTAATAAAACCCAAGACCACTGAGATAATAACGATAGCCCAGTAACCGAGGTCGCCATACATGTACATGGTACTTCCTTTCATAGTGCTAGAACTACTGAGTCTTATATACCCGAATCCCTCGGCTGCTAGAGGCGTTCGGGGGGATACCGCAGGAAGAAGTCGCCGATTATTGCTTCATATGGTATGGGTTCCGAGAAAAGGAATCCCTGCGCGCGATCGGCACCCACGGTGTTTAGGAATGCCAGCTGTCCCTCCGTCTCTACACCTTCAACGAGCGTGGTCATGTTCAGGCTATGTGCCAGATTGGTAATGGAGTGAACGATGGTGCGTGATTTCTTGTTGCCTTCCATGCCCCGTAAGAATTCCATGTCGACCTTAAGGACGTCAAAGTCATAGTCCTTGAGCAGGTTGAGGGAGGAGTAACCGGAGCCAAAATCGTCCATCCATACGTCATAGCCCAATGTGTGCAGACGCTTGATAACAGAGCGAAGTAACTCGGGATCCTCCGTGAGCGATGATTCGGTTATCTCCACGTGCACCAGCTTTTTGGGAATGTCGTATCGCCGAACGGTCTCGTCCACGAGCGCGGGAACATCCACGATCGCGAGTGCACTTGGCGAGAAGTTGAGCGAGACCGGGACCGCCGTTCCCAAGCGCTTGAGCGTGAGCTTAATGTCGGCGCACGAGCGATTTATAACGGCGCGATCGAGCAGGTGTATGAGCCGGGCCTCCTCGAGCACGTGTATGTATTGGGCAGGTGGCAGCATGCCAAGCTCGGGGTCAAACCAGCGCGAAAGCGCTTCCACGCTACAGCAGGTTCGGGTTGCCACACGAACGACTGGTTGGTAGTAATTGCGAATCCAACCCTGTTCGGCCGCCTGCTCTATGTGATTGATAATGTAGTCGCGCAGCTCCTCGTTAATGGAGAGGCTATCGTCGTAAAAGCGGTAAAACTGGTCGTATCGACCCTTAATGGCGTTGCAGGCAACCTTGGCGCGATCATGGGCAAAGGGGATGGTTACGTCGTTGGGCGAGAGTTCGAAAATGCCCGCTTTTATCTCAACGGGCATACCACTCACCATTCTGGAGACGCGGTCGTGCACGTGCGTAAGACGGTCTTCAAGACCTTCACGCCTGGTTACAAGCACAAAGTGATCATCAGAGAAGCGTGCGAGTAGGTCTTTGGGAAAGCAGTCTTGCAGGATGCTCGCCACATGCTGGAGCACTTCGTCGCCGCCCTCGTAGCCCAACCGGAAGTTGATGGTTCTAAAGTGGTCTACGTCAAAATACACGTCGACCATGGGGGTACCCTCTATGGAGGCACGTGCGAGCACCTCGCTGGTATGGCTGTGGTAATACCTCATGGAGGGAAGGCCGGTGAGTGCGTCTACGTCCACCGAGACATGTGGGTGCACGAGGTTCCGGCCATCGGAGGCTATTGCGCCCTTTGCGCTCGAGATTTCAGCCACAAACACGAAGAAGAGGTCCCCGAGCTTGGTGTCTTGTACGAGCCGACCATACTCGTCAATGTATCTAAGGACGCCGTTCTTGTCGACTACCCTATACGTTACGTGGTCGCGATGCGAGGGGTCGCTGCTATCGCCGGAATTGATTTGCGACCAGATGGAGTTCTCTACGCGCAAACGATCGTGGTGATACACAAGGCCTGGAAACGTGCCACCAACCAGGTCAAGAAACTCATTCACGCTCTCGCATGAGAAGATGTCTGCCATCTGCCTGTTGGCAAAGAGGATGCGCTCCTCGCCATGTGCCTCATAGATAAAGAATCCGCCAGGAAGGCCATCTGCAAAAGCAGGTAAGTCGATTCCCATTACCTGCAGTCCCTCTATGCCAATGAGGTGGTCGTAGGAATCCATGATGGCCTCGTCCTCTATGCGTGCGGATACGCCTAGTATACATGGATGCCACCGATAGTTTTTGTCGGTGGCATCTGGATTATTTGATCTTTGGCACCTTACCAAAGAGACGTTTATGTGCCTCCAAAACGCGCTGGGCCGCGCCCTCGGGCAGCGTGGCATCTGGACCCCAAACGGCCCTGCTCATCATATACAGATATCGAATAAAGTCGGCGGACTCCCGCTGGACCATAATGCCGTCGGCGCTTAAAAAGGCGCTGCCAATAAGGGCGTACAGATTAATGAGGTCGACGCTAAACGCGGCGGCCATGTTTGACACGCCGCTGCGTTTAGCGACATCGGAAGCCGTAAGACCATCCTGTGTGACGCTCTGTTCGTGCTGGAGCCGGTTTCCAAGCTCCTTGAGGATAAGAATCGACGGAGGGACGGCATGCTCAAACGATCGGTTTCCCACGTCCTTGCGGAAGAGCTCAAAGTCGACGTGGGAAAGATCGATGTCGAAGATCTGGTTGACCACGGCAATCTCCTCGGGACGTACGCCCTTGGTAATGCCTGACAAGTAGAGCATGAAGGCAAGAAGGTCCCCGCGAATTCTTCCCTCGAGGCTGATGGTCATGTTGCCGGTCTTGCTCATCATTTGGTCGTAACTGGCGGCGATACTGAGCACCGAGTCAAGTTCGCGCTTGATTGAGGTGAGCGCTTCGTCTCCCAGCGCCGTTACCGGGTGCTTTCTTTCAAACAAGGCCATGCAATTACTCCCTACGACAGTCCTCGTGCATGCTTAACCAGCGAATATGTCATTACTGGGGTACGCCGTAAGCAAGAAGCTCGTTGATCGTGACGAACTTGTATCCTTCTTCCACCAGTTTGGGCAGGCATTCGGAGAGAGCCTCGACGGTTTGCGTACGGTCTCCGCCTCCATCGTGCATGAGGATAACCTGACCGGGCTGGACGCTCATGATCATGTTTGCGATTGCTTCGGATCCGGGCCTGCTCCAGTCCTCGGTGTCCACGTCCCAGCCAATCTCGGCATCCACGTAGTCCCAAAGATTGTCGATAATATCGTCGTGGAAGTTGCCGCCTGGGGCGCGCATTATGTGGGACGGCTCCTCGCCTAGGACGTCGGCGATCGCCTTATAGCCCTTTTGGACCTCCTCGACTTGCTCGGAGGCAGACATCTGGGTGAGGTCTACGCCACCACCAGAACCTTCGGCGTGGTCCCACGAGTGCGTGCAGATCTGGCATCCCATTTGCGCGGCGCGCTTTACGGCTTCGGGCACGTTGGCAATCTGGTTGCCAATGGTAAAGAACGTCGCCTTGGCGCCATTGGCCTCCAAGATGTCCAAAATCTGGTCGGTGGTCTCGGGCCAGGGACCGTCATCGAAGGTGAGGGCGATTACCTTGTCGTCGGGCTTGGCGGTGTAAATGCGGTAGCCCGCGTTGACGGGAGGCGTGGTTACCTCCGAGACCGTGAGGCCAGACGTCTTGCCGGTGCGTACGGTCTTTACGCCGTCCTTGCCGTCGCTCAGTAGGTGTATGGACCCGTTCCAATAGGCGCCAAAGCTGGTATCGTCATTCTTCTTCTCGAACGGGATGGGCTCCTCGGTGGTCTCTGCCTCCTCGGTGGTGTCGCCGCCATCGTCGATTTGCACCACGGCGTCCCTCGTGAGTTCGCTGTCGATGCTGGCCTCCTCGCCGTTGATGGTTACGGTTGCAACGGCACCGCCGCCCTCGGTGAGCATGGATCCGTCGACTGCAAGCAGGTTGCCCGGCTTGGGTGAAGCAAGGCCCTCGTCAATGAGCTTGCTCGCCTTGTCGCCGCTGTAGACCTTAACTTCCTGCCCGTTCACGGTAACGTTAAAGCTCATGATTTGCCGCACGAGGAAGAAGCCACCCACGCCCACGAGCGCAAGAGCCACTACCACAAGAACGATGGCAACGGGAGAAACGCGTTTGCGGCGGTTGGTCGGTCTCCTGTTCGTGCGATACGCAGCGGGTGCGACGCGCTGCCCTTGCTGATTGGCCTGTGCCCGGGCGTGTGGCGTTGCGTGGGGAGCACGTTGCTGAGGGTGTGCCTGCGTGCGCCGCTGCCCCTGACGCTGTTGAGGCTGTCGGCTTGCCGAGGTACGCGTGCTCCGCGTGCGCTGTCCCTGGGACATGTGTGCGGCGGAACGCTTTTGTTGGCCAGCTGGCCTGCGGCCCCTGCTTGAGGCGTTCGGGTCTGTGCTACTCATGGTGCATTCTCCAAGTAAGGTTGCGTTTTGATGACAGATAACAGACATACTAGCCTACGAATGGGCTCATGCGATTGAGAAGTTGTCATTAGCTGTGAGAGTGCACAAAGCCACTACGCAGGAGTTTCCTTGGTCGAGTTCGTATTGTCCTGTTCCTGCGTCGTGTTTGTACCCTCATCCTTGGTGGCGCCATTGAGTCGGGACATGGCCGCCTCTTCGAGCTTGCCCACGTCTGCTCCGGACTGCTCGTCCTTTCTTGCCCACTTGAGCGCATCGTCAACCAGCTCTTTGGTCATCTTGTCGCTGCTTAGCGGATAGAAGAAGAACGCCTTCGCGTTGGGGAGCCGATACTCCTCGCCGGCCTTGAGGTCAGCGTCGATGGTAAAGTCAATCCCGTCGGTTGGATACTGGTAGATTGTACCGTCCGACGCAATGGGAGAGCCGAGCACCTTGGCATGGTATGACCCGGCTACAAGCTCTACGTCCACGCCGCTGCGGGCAAGGAAAATGGTCTTGTCTACCCTGTTTCCGTCAACGTCGGTTCCCGTTATGGATACCGGTATGCGTGACGAGTCGTCGTCGTAACCCTTGATGGAGACGATGAAGGTCACGGGGTGTGGCTCATGGCTGCCGGCGCGTGTTATGGTGCCCCAAAAGGTGGCAAGCGTTACGCACCCGGCCACGAAGAGGGAGACGAGGGCGACGGCTATGCCAATGCCCAAGAGCTTGGCACGGCTCTTCTTTGGGTTGCCTGTGTCGGTATTGGGTTGTTGTTGCTCGTCTTGGCGGTATGAGGTGCCCTGCGGTTGTGACGGGGCATCTTGGTGCAGCTTATAGCCGCACTGTGTGCAGAATCGTGCGTTATCAGGCAGATTGGTACCGCATTGCGGGCAAACCATGACTCCTCCAGTCCTGTGCGTGGACCTCCTACACAGCTATCCTACTCCACCACATGCACCTTGTGTGCCAACGTGCTAAGGTTGTTGCGGGAATAGATATTTTGTTATGGCATGGCGAGGGAGGAGATCCCATGCAATACAGGAGCAACAAAAAGGGTGAGCCCATTTCCATACTCGGATATGGCTGCATGCGTTTTTCTCGTTCTGGTGGCGGCATCGACTACAAGAAGGCCGAGAGCGAACTGCTTCGTGCCATTGAGCTGGGCGTGAACTATCTGGACACGGCATACTTGTACCCCGGTAGCGAGGAGCTCGTGGGTACCGTGCTTGAGCGAAATGGCTGTCGCGAGAGCGTTTGTATTGCCACCAAGCTCCCCCAGTACCTGGTTCACAAGAAGTCTGCCATCGATCGATACTTCGATGAGGAGTTGCGACGCCTGCGTACCGATTACGTGGACTACTATCTCATGCACATGGTTACCGACGTGCGCCAATGGGAGAACCTCGTGGATTTGGGCATTGAGGAATGGATTGCCCACAAGAAGGCGTCTGGTGCGATTCGCAACATCGGGTTCTCGTTTCATGGGAGCACCGAGCTGTTTTTGAAGGTGCTCAATGCGTACGATTGGGACTTCTGCCAAATCCAGTACAACTATTTGGACGAGCACACTCAGGCGGGAAGGCGTGGGCTTGAGGAAGCCGAGCGTCTTGGCATTCCCGTTGTGATCATGGAGCCGTTGCGTGGTGGCAAGCTGGTTAACCAGCTGCCGCAGGATGCGCTCGATGCCTTTGCCCAGAGTGGTCGCTCGTGGAGTCCTGCCGAGTGGGCATTGCGATGGTTGTGGAATCAGCCCGGTGTAACGTGTGTGCTGAGCGGCATGAACTCCATGGAGATGGTGGAGGAGAACTGCCGCATTGCGGGCGAGGCTGCACATGGAGAGCTCGAAGAGCGTGACTTCGAGGTGTTGGAGCAGGTTAAGGCGGCCATAAACGCAAGCGTGCGCGTGGGATGCACCGGATGTGGCTACTGCATGCCTTGCCCGCGTGGCGTGGACATCCCTGCGCTGTTCCGCTGCTACAACCGCATGTATACCGAGGACAAGAACGCAGGCCGCAAAGAGTACTGGCAAACGGTCTCGCTGCGCAAGGAGAAGGCCTTTGCGCGCCAGTGCATACAGTGCGGTGCCTGCGAGCGCAAGTGCCCGCAAGGCATAGCGATTCGCGAGCAAATACACATTGCGGATCGCGAGCTCAGACCGCTGCCTTGGCGTGTTGCGGGTGACGTCGCGCGCGTTTGGGCCGTGCGTTAGCGGGACGTTCCATGGCGCTGTATGCGCCGGCAGGTGTTGCTCCTGCCGGCGCGTCAATGCCGAGGGAGACCGGCGACTAGTCTGCGAAGTAGGCGATGCCACCCTCGATGAGCGGTTGGAACGCATTGCCGGGCACATTTTGGTAGAGGCCATCTGCCGAGCGCTCGGTGTGACCCATCTTGCCCAGCACGCGGCCGTCGGGGCTGGTGATGCCCTCAATGGCAAGCGCCGAGCCGTTGGGGTTAACGGAGAGGTCCATGCTGGGCATGCCCTGCTCGTCCACATACTGCGTGGCGACTTGTCCGTTTGCCACGAGCTTCGCGAGTAGTTCGTCACTGGCCACGAAGCGGCCCTCACCGTGGCTGATGGCAATGTTGTGTACGTCGCCCACCTCGCACTTGGAGAGCCAAGGCGAGAGGTCGCTTGCTACGCGCGTGCGCACCAAACGGCTCTGGTGGCGACCGATGGAGTTGAACGTGAGCGTGGGGCAGGCATCGGTCATGGGGACGATGTCGCCAAATGGTACCAAGCCTAGCTTAACGAGCGCCTGGAAGCCGTTGCAGATGCCGAGCATGAGGCCATCGCGCTCGTTGAGAAGCTTGCGTACGGCCTCGGTAACCTGCGGAGCGCGGAAGAACGCGGTAATGAACTTGGCGGATCCGTCTGGCTCGTCTCCACCCGAGAAGCCACCAGGAATCATGATGATCTGCGCGCGTTCGATTTCTTCCACGAGCTTGTTGGTGCTCTCTACGACCGCCTGAGGTGTGAGGTTGTTGATGACGAAGGTGGTAACCTCGGCTCCAGCCCTACGGAACGCCCGAGCTGAGTCGTACTCGCAGTTGTTGCCTGGGAACACGGGGATGATTACGCGCGGCCTGGCATAACGCGTTTTTGACCACATTGGCAAGACGCCGTGCTCGGGCGCATGGTACGAAACCTGCTCGACCGCCTCTCCCTGCTCGCGATAGGGGAACACGGGCTCCAGGCGCGACTCCCAAGCCTCCTGCTCAGTGGCGAGGTCGATGTGCTCGCCGTCTGCCACAAGGGCGTACTCGCTCGTTACGGTGCCCACGTGGGCAATGTTGACGATCGGCGTGCTGCGCGGCACAAACGTGCAATCGCTGACTTCCACCACAAAGGTGCCGTAGGCGGGCTGGAAGAGCCGTTCGGCATCCATGCCCCAGAGGTCCGCGCCGAGCTGATTGCCGACGCACATCTTGAAGATGGTCTCGGCCAAGCAACCGTATCCTGCGGTCGCCACGGCGGTGGCGTCTTCGTCACCAATGAGCCTTTCCACAAAGCTCATGGTGGCGAGCATCGATGCGGGCTCGGGAACAATGCCCCCGTCTTGGTAGTTGGGTGATACCAGTACGATCTTGCTGCCTGCGTGCTTGAACTCGGGCGACATCACCCGCTCAAGCGAGCCGACTGCCGTGGCAAAGCTCACGAGCGTGGGCGGTACGTCCAGATCCTCAAAGCTGCCGCTCATGGAGTCCTTGCCGCCAATGGAGCCAATGCCCAAGTCGAGCTGGGCCATCAGTGCGCCCAGCACGGCACCGGCGGGCTTGCCCCAGCGCTCGGGCTCGTCGCGCAGACGCTCAAAGTACTCTTGGAAGGTGAGGTAGGCGTCTTTGTGCAGGAGTCCGCAGGCAACCAGGCGTGCGATGGACTCAACGACTGCCAAATAGGCGCCAGCAAACTGATTGGCGCTGGTGAGGTAGGGATTGTAGCCCCATGCCATACCAGAAACCGTGGTGGTCTCGCCGTCGACGGGCATTTTTGCCACCATGCCCATGGCGGGGGAGAGTTGCGTCTTGCCGCCAAAGGGCATAAGGGCGCTTGCCGCGCCGATGGTTGAGTCAAACCGCTCCGAGAGACCCTTGTTCGAGGCAACGTTGAGGTCGGTGAGGACCGAACGTAGACGCTCGGCGACGGTGGTGCCATCCCAGGTGGGTTGCCATGGCTGGGCAGCCTCAATGTGCACGGCCTGATGCTTGGGAGCGCCGTTTGAGCTGAGGAACTCGCGGCTTACGTCCACGATGGTGTCGCCGTTCCAATGCATGCGCAGTCGTGGCTCTTCCGTAACGGTCGCCACGGCCGTGGCCTCGAGGTTCTCCTCGTGGGCATAGCCAAAGAACTCGTTCACGTCTGCCGGGTCGAGTGCCACGGCCATGCGCTCCTGGCTCTCGGAGATGGCGAGCTCGGTTCCGTCGAGGCCTTCGTACTTCTTGGGCACCAGGTCGAGGTTGATGTCCAGACCGTCGGCAAGCTCGCCAATGGCAACGCTTACGCCACCAGCACCAAAGTCGTTGCAGCGCTTGATGAGCTTGCAGGCGTCCTCGCGGCGGAAGAGGCGCTGGAGCTTGCGCTCGATGGGTGGGTTGCCCTTCTGTACCTCGGCACCACAGGTGGTGAGGCTCTCGAGCTTGTGCGCCTTGGAGCTGCCCGTGGCGCCACCAATGCCATCGCGGCCTGTGCGTCCGCCCAGCAAAACGATCACGTCGCCAGGGGCAGGGCACTCGCGGCGCACGTGGCTTGCGGGCGTGGCGCCCACCACGGCACCAATCTCCATGCGCTTGGCGACGTAGTCTGGGTGGTAGAGCTCGCTCACCTGACCGGTTGCCAAGCCAATCTGATTGCCATAGCTCGAGTATCCAGCGGCGGCGGTGCGCACGAGCTTGCGCTGCGGTAGCTTGCCGGGCATGGTCTCGCTTACGGGAACCGTGGGGTCGGCCGCGCCGGTAACACGCATGGCCTGGTACACGTAGCTACGACCACTCAGCGGGTCGCGAATGGCTCCGCCAATGCAGGTGGCGGCACCGCCAAAGGGCTCAATCTCGGTGGGGTGGTTATGGGTCTCGTTCTTAAAGAGGAAGAGCCAGTCCTGGTCTTCTCCGTCCACGTCCACGGTCACCTTTACCGTGCAGGCGTTGATCTCTTCCGATTCGTCCAAACCGGTGAGTTGGCCCGTGTGCTCAAGCCACTTGGCACCAATAGTACCCATGTCCATAAGGCAAATGGGCTTCTCATCGCGTCCGAGCTCGTGGCGAATCTGCAGGTAGCGATCGAACGCCTGCTGCACCACCGCATCGTCAATGGATACCTCGTCGAGAATGGTGCCAAAGGTGGTGTGACGGCAATGATCGCTCCAATAGGTGTCGATCATCTTGATCTCGGTAATGGTGGGATCGCGCTTCTCGGTTTTAAAGTAGTCTTGGCAAAACGTGATGTCTGCGAGGTCCATCGCGAGCCCGCGCTCGTCAATGAAGGCAGCCAGCCGCTTTTGACCATACCGGCGGAATCCCTTAAGCACCTCTACGGGTTGAGGCTCCTCGAGCTCAAGCGCGAGGGTGTCACGCGAATCAAGCGATGCCTCTCGTGCCTCAACGGGATTGATGACGTACTGCTTGACCGCCTCCGTACCTGCCTTGCTTACGCGGCCAGACAGAATGTATACCTTTGCGCTAGCCACCTCAGGTCGCTCGCCTTGGCTTATGAGCTGGATGCACTCGCTCGCGCTTGCCGCGCGCTGGTCAAACTGGCCGGGCAAAAACTCCACGGCAAAGACCTTGGCGGATTTGGGGAGCTTGGGCAGCTCGTAGAAGACGTCGTCCGATTGGGGCTCGCTAAACACGGTGGGAACGCATTGCTCAAAGAGCTCCTGCGAGATGCCTTCCACATCGTACCGATTGATAATGCGCACGTTTGTGAGACCTTTGACGCCAAGCGTGTGCCTGAGCTCGTGACTCAGTTGGCGCGCCTCGACGTCGAAGCCGGGTTTTTTCTCGACGTAAACGCGAGAGACCATAATACCTACCCTTCGTTGGGTGCGACAGACCGTATTATGATAGCGGATGGCAGGCCAAACGGGGCATTACCCCACAAGTCACATGTGTGGAACCTGTTTATGCCATGTGGGTTTGGATAGGGGAGAATGGGGCGCGGCTATGTGTCACAGATTTCTACCGCTGTTGCGTGCAGAGCTGGAAGAGGCATTGAACGAGAAGAACGCGACTGGCCGCGCGCGCGTACCGCGTCGGGAGCCTGGAGTCGTCGTGCCTGACGCCTATCCGGGAACTCAGGTTCCCCTGTTTATCCTGGGAGAATCGGGGGAGCTTGAGGTGGCCGAGCTCTGTTGGGGATTTGACGCACGCGTGGGCGGGAGGTCCAAGCGTGTGTTCAACACACGCATAGAGACAGCGCTCGAACAAGCCGGAACCGGTCGCGGTATGTGGGCATCGCCCATGGTTGCGGGACGGTGCCTTGTGCCGGTGCGTGGCTTCTATGAGTCGTGGACGCGCTCGCGCGAGCGGCGTGGCGGAGAGGTACGCTTCCACATGCCAGGACGTTCGGTGTTCTTGCTTGCGGGGATTCAAGATCGGGGGCGGTTCTCGGTGGTTACCACCGAGCCCAACGCAAGCGTACATCCCATACACAGTCGCATGCCACTCGTGCTGGGACCGGGAGAGTCGAGCGTGTGGCTCGGAACGGGCTACGCAAGTCTTGCGGATCGTTCGGGTATCCAACTGGTTGCCGAGGCGGACGAATAGCAGAGCGCTACTCCCGGTATTCCTTGGTGATGTTCGGTGCGTTTAGCGTGCTAGAGGCGGTTGACAAACGCCGTTGCAAGATGGTCTCAAAATCCACCATGTCAGAGACAGGCACGTCGAGTCCTGCGGCGATTCGCTCCATCATTTCCAGCGTGGGACTCGCGTGTGCCGCTTCGAGGTTTACGAGATGACGCCTGCTGACGCCAACCATCGTTGCGAAGTCGGATTTAGAGAATCCCTGCTCCGAACGAAGGCGAGTGAGCTCGTAGGCATAGAGCTCTCGGTGGGACATGTAATCAGGCGTTTTCATATTCATTAATATGAGCGTACGCCTGTAGGGAGCCGTGCATTATAGTGCACGAAAAGTGCGCACCATAGTGCACAGATGGTTAAAAGTTAAAATTTGAGATTATCTGGAGTGCGCTAGCACCCAATTCAACAAATGAGGTGAGTCGCACTCTCTGTCCCGTTGCCAAACAGA
Organism: Atopobiaceae bacterium; assembly: GCA_017513965.1. Lineage (GTDB taxonomy): Bacteria > Actinomycetota > Coriobacteriia > Coriobacteriales > Atopobiaceae > RUG440. The sequence goes on along the minus strand of JAFWMI010000119.1, from coordinate 37,705 downwards.
ACACGCACAATAAATTCTATTGTGCGTAGTTTAGGGCAGCTGATAAGAGAAACGCCAGTTGGCCGGTGGATTGGACCCACGGATTACGCACAATGAAATTCATTGTGCGTAATCCGCCGGCGCGACAGGCTTCGTTCGCACGCTCTACGTGGCCGGAAAGCCACGAAGCACATGCGGAGTACGCTGGTATGATGGATGTATATCCAACACGAGGAGGAATCATGCATCGCATTGGGGTCGATATTGGCGGCACGCAGCTGCGTATCGCGCTTTTGGACGAGGACTACGGCATTGTGGAGGTCTACAAGACCTCCAACGATCGTGCCAAGCTTCCAGAGGAGAACCTCTCCCCGCTTGTGGACTTCGTCAAGGATCAACAGGAGGCGGGCATTGGGCTTGCTGGCATAGGCATTGGTTGTCCGGGGCCACTCGACCTGCGCGCAGGCAAGGTACTCAATCCTCCCAACCTCGTTGGTTGGAACGACTTCCCCATAGTAGAGTTCTTTGCGCGTGAGACCGGCCTTCCCACCTACCTCAACAACGACGCAAACGTGGCGGGCTTGGCAGAGGCCTTGCTCGGAGGGGGCAAGGGAGCCGAGTCCGTCATCTTTGTGGGCTTATCTACAGGTTTTGGCGGTGCGTATGTATACCGCGGCGAGCTCATTAACGGTGCGCACGGCAATACCGCCGAGTATTGGAACATGATCGTGAACGACGACCCGCATGGGCGTGGTAGCGCTAATCCTGGCTCGCTCAACGAGAATGCAGGTGGTACGGGATTTGCGCGCTTGGCCACGCTGCACTACGGCGAGCCGACCACACCCAAGGAGCTGTTTGAGCGCTGGTATGCGGGCGACCAGACGGCGGTCGACATTATGGAGTATGCCACCGAGACGCTCGCGCGTGGACTCGCCAACATCTTTTGGTGCTACGACCCCGACGTTATTGTGGTGGGCGGTTCCATCGACGCGTATCATCCCGCCTATTTGGAAAAGGCGCTACAAAAGGCCGCCGCATACGTGCCTTCGCCGGATGTGCTCAACATAAAGAAGGCCCGTTTTGGCGACGATGCCGGGCTCGTTGGTGCCGCCTTGCTGGTTCCGTAAGAGGATCTTCTCTGAACAGGGGGCTGTCCCCCTGTTCGAGTCACCGGAATGACTTGGCTGTTCTTTATGGGCTAGTACGGAAGCAACGCGCCAAGCAGGATAAGTGCAAAGAAGTATAAAGCCGTGGCCCCCAGCACGAGCCAGTCGACGGTTTGCATGTGTAGCGGGTGCCAGTGGCTGCGCGCGGCACCTCCCTCGTAGCAGCGTGCGTCGAGTGCTCGCGAGAGGTCGTTGGCGTGGTGAATCGAGCTGGCGAGCAGCGCAACAAGAATCGGCACCACGGCACGAATGCGCTTTATGGGGGAGCCCTCGCTCAGGGCGCCGCCTCGCGACGTCTGGGCATCCATCACGGCGCTGGCCTCGTCGGCGAGCGTAGGGATAAAGCGGAGCATAAGCGAGAAGACCATGGCGAGCTCGTGCGCAGGGAGCCCCACTTGCGCAAGTGGGGCAAGCAAGGCATCAAAGGCATCTGTGAGCTGCGACGGGGTGGTGGTAAGGAGGATGAGAGCTCCTGCAAGCACGCCAATCACCAGACGAAGGCTGTAGAGCAAGGCAGCGCGCAGGCTGTCTGTGGTTATGCGTAGCGGGCCAAGCGACACGAGCACCTCTCCGGTGTTGACTAAGAACAGGTTGAAGAGGCTCAGGATGAGCAAGACGACAACGATGGGCTTTATTGAGTCGAGCACCTTGGAAACGGGAACATGCGAGCATGCTACGGCGGCCAGCATCACAACAAAGCCCAAGGCAAGTTGTGCCGGGGTATGGATAAAGAACACCGAGACCATAATGAGCAGCGCGCATATGATTTTTGCCCGGGGATCAAGGCGGTGAACAGGGGAGTCGGCTGCGTAGTATTGACCGATGGAAAGCCTAAGCGCCATACGACTCACCCCTCTTGGCAATCGCCTGTGCGAGCGCGTTGGTGGTAAGAGGATCGCCCAGCGAACGAACGCCCGCGTCTTCGAGCCGGAGGGCGAATTTGAGCGGGAGGGGAAGGCCCAGGCCGGCTTCCATGAGCATCTGCTCGTTCTTGGCGCAAAAGACCTCGGACGGCGTGCCCTGCAGCATAACGCGCGCCTGGTTGAGGACGATTACGCGCTCTGCGCGCACGGCATCCTCCATGGCATGCGTTACCTGCAGGATGGTGACGCCATGAGCATGGATGTCGTCGAGTATGTGCCGCAGCTCCTGTCGCCCCCGCGGATCGAGCCCTGCCGTTGGCTCGTCAAGCACAAGCAACGTTGGTTCCATAGCGAGTACGCCGGCAATGGCACAGAGCCGTTGCTGGCCGCCAGAGAGCTCAAAGGGAGAGGCGCCATCCAGTCCGCTCAATCCAACCAGCTCCAACGCGTGATGGCTGCGACGTTCCACCTCGCTTTGCGACAAGCCAAGGTTGGTGGGGCCAAACGCCACGTCCTCAAGGACGGTCTCGGCAAAGAGCTGACGCTCTGGGTGCTGCATCACATAGCCAATTTGGCCATGCAACGCGCGTCGGTTGCGCCTGCGACTCGTATCGATGCCCTTGATTAATACCATACCCTCGTCAGGTGCCTCCAGAGCACAGAGCAGGCGCAGAAGCGTGGACTTGCCGGAGCCCGTTTGGCCAACAACGGCAGTCGAGGACCCTGCCTCAATGCTAAACGAAACGTCGTCGAGCGCCTTACGGCTGGTGTCGTACGCAAAGGAGACATGCTCCACACTCATCACAATATCCTTTGCGGTGGCGCTGCTGGGCTTGTGGTCCGTGTGGTCCACTGCATGGGTGGGCTCGTTGCGCATGTGGGCGCCCGATGCTGGATAAACCCAGTCCAGCACCTCTTTTGCCAAGATGTCCTCGTCGCATGTCCACGGAAGATAAAGCTTCCTACACAGACGCGCCGCAAAGGGCTCCTCCAAGCCAAGCGCGGCAATCTCGCGCTCGTGCGAGAACACCTCCTGAGGTGAGCCCTCGAGCGTCACATGTCCATGATCGAGCACTATTACGCGGTCGGCCTCGAGTGCCTCCTCCATAAAATGCGTAATGTGCACAATGGTCGTGCCTGTGGCACGGAGGCGATTCATAACGCGCATTATGGCCCTGCGTCCGCGTACGTCGAGCAGCGAGCCGGGCTCGTCGAGTACGAGTACGCTGGGCTCGAGGGCAAGTGCGCCTGCGATTGCCACCCGCTGCTTTTGGCCTCCAGAGAGTCGTGTGGGATTCGCCTTGGCGTATTCCGTGAGGGCCACGCGACGAAGCTCGCGCTCGACGCGAAGGCCAATCTCTGCCGACGGCACGCCGAGGTTCTCGGGGCCAAATGCAACGTCCTCATCGACGACGGTGGTTACGATTTGGTCATCGGGATTCTGGAACACGAGCCCGAGCTTGCGACGTGCGCGACGATAGGCCCCAAAATCGATGGGCTCATCTCGTGATGAGTCAAACGCGGATTCCCCCACGAGCGACACCACGCCGTCGTCTGGTGCGAGCAGCCCGCAGAGCACCGACGCCAGGGTCGACTTTCCCGATCCGTTGGCGCCGAGTACGCAAACCCACTCTCCCTCACGCACTTCGAGCGACACATGCTCGAGGGCTTGTGCACCGCTCTCGTAACGTAGCGTTACGTCGTGGAGCGAGAGCATGGGCGTATGAACGGGCTGCTGCAACGTGACTCCTTAGTTTCCAAGCGCCTTGGTAACGGGCTTGTAGATGAGCGCGCAGGCAACACAGTTGATGGCGATCTTTGCCGCGTTGAAGGGCAGCAACGCAGGCACGATCATGTCGATGACCGTCTGTGTGGGAGCGCCCATGTAGATGGGGGTGATGACGATGTTGGCGGCAATGCAGCAGATGAGGCACACGATGGCCCCTACGCCCATGCCGATGAGCGCGCCCTTAAAGGTGGTGTTGCGCCTGTATACAAGTGAGGCGGGAAGAACGAGGCTGAGCGTGGCGATAATGGCCATCACCATGCCATAGAGACCGCTTTGCGTGGCGATGTGGGGCAAATACGAGACGGTGCTCACCACCACGCCCGTCGCGGGGCCAAAGGCGAATCCGGCGATGAGGGCGATGATGGCGGAAGGGTCGTATTTGAGGAACGTGACCCCCGGGAGAATGGGAAACTCCAAGAAGAGCGTGCAGATGGCAGCGACCGCGCACAGCAGTGCGGTGATGGCAATGCGCTTGGTGCTCCATCCCGATCCCTGTGCGGTGGTTGAATGAGCGTCGTGACGATTGGTGGACGAGCTTAGATTGGTGGCCATGATGGCACCTCCGTTTCTTCCATCCGGACTGTAACCGTTGGCCTTGGGTTCTCACCAAGTCAGCCGCTCTTTTCTCATGCGGCACGCGGGCTCGGAAGATCCTTGGCTTCCATCACCGCCAGTGGGGAATTGCACCCCGCCCTGAAACTAACGTGCAGTAGCATAGCACAGCATGAAGGTATAATGAGCCGCGCTTGCAGGTTCGAGGGAGGGTTTGTGCGTACGATGAAGCCAAAAAGCATGGCGATAGGCGTTGTGTCTACCTTGGCCGGTGCCGTTGCCTGGGGATTCTCTGGCACGTGCGTCCAATACCTGTTTGCAAACACGCGCATGGACGCGCTGTTGCTCACGACCATACGCGAGCTTGGAGCTGGGTTGGTGTTTTTGGCGGTGCTGTTTGCGTGGCAGCGTGACCGGATTCTCCAAATGCTGCGCGATGGCGAAACGCTGCGACGCCTGATGGTGTTTGGCTCATGCGGTCTGTTTCTTAACTCAGCGGTGTACGCCGCCACCATTTCATACACAAACGCTGGCACGGCAACCGTACTGCAGAGCCTCAACATTGTTATGGTGTTGGCAGTAACCTGCGTGCGCATGCGTAGGGTGCCTCGGCCGTTAGAGATTGCGGCGCTTGTCTGCGCGCTAACCGCCACGTTTCTTATTGCCACGCATGGCGATTCCACACAGTTGCACCTGCCCTTGTTGGGACTGTTGTTTGGCTTGGCAACGGCTGCCGCGGCGACGTTCTACACCATGTACCCGCGGCCGCTCTTCGATCGGTGGGGCAGCTTTGCGGTGACCGGCCTGGGCATGTTCGTGGGTGGACTCACGGGTTTGGTGGTCTGTGGCGTTACGGGAACCTTTGCTCGTGGGCTTCCCGCCATAGACCCAATTGGAATTGGGGTGCTCGCGGTTGCGGTGCTCGTGGGAACGTTTGGCGCATACGGGCTGTTCTTGCATGGCATATCCATCGTGGGCCCTGTGGCGGGAAACATGCTGGGAGCAGCAGAGCCCGTGAGCGCAACGGTAATCTCGGCGTTATGGCTGGCAACTCCCTTTGCATGGGCAGACTGGGTTGGTCTTGCGCTCATGGTGGCGACCATCTTCCTCATTGCCCTGCAAACAAAGGAGGCGTAGTCGTCAGCGAACCAGCCCTCGGCGCTTGCAATCCCAGAGAGTCACCGGCAGGTGGCAGCTCTCACATCTGGAATACGCCTTCCGCTCAGGGGAACAGAACCTCGTGCAGCTCGTCCATGAGGGTGCTCGCATGGCTGAGGTCAATTTGTCCAGGCGCAGAGGTTTGTTCAAGCGAGCAGAACGTAAGCGCGCTGCCGCTCACCTCACCGGCAAGACGCGATAGCGAGCCATGTGCGCCCATGGCAATAGTGACGAGCGGCGTTTCCACCAGGGCATGCGCGCGTGCAGAGGCTGCCATAAGACGTAGGCAGTCCTCGGGACACGTTGCCATCACGGCGAGTTTGCAGATGCTCGCACCTGCCGTGGCCATGCGTTGAAGACACGAGACCATCCAGTTGGTCTCTGGCGTCGCATGGAAGTCATGGAGCGAGAGGATGGTAAGCACGTCGTTTGCATGTGCATACTCAAGCAGCGGGGCATAGACTTGCTTGCCTCGGTTGAGCTCTACGTCGACGACGTCGATGCCTTCCGCATCAACGAGCGTGCGCAGGAGTTCCGCATACCCGCCGTCATCGAGCGCGACGTTACCACCTTCGCCCAGGCTGCGAAACGTGGTGACGAGGGGCGTGGTGGGAAATGCTCTGCCGAGCTCCCGTGCGGTGTGCGCAAGTTGGGCGGCATCCATACTGGCGAAGGCCATGTCCACGCGCCACTCAAGGCAGTCTGCTCCTGCGACGATTGCCCGTTTTCCCTCGTTGAGTATGTCGACGGGCGTGCTGCCCATGAGGGACACGATGGTCTTTGGAATGCCATTGCCCAGCTCAACACCCTTTACGGTCAAAGAGCTCATGCCACATCACCCGTAGCTTCCTTCTGTTCCGCTGTGTTCACGTATTCAGGCGTTGCGTTGTTGGTGACGCAGTCCTCGTGTACAATGACTTTCTTCACGTTTGGATTGCCCGGCAGCTCGAACATGGGCGTTTCCAAAATGGCTTCGCAAATGGAACGTAGTCCACGCGCGCCTGTACCGCGGTCGAGTGCGAGCTGACCAATGGCGCGAAGTGCCGCGTCATCAAAGACGAGTTCGATGCCGTCATAGGCAAAGAGCTCCTGATACTGGCGTACTATGGCGTTGCGAGGTTCGGTGAGAATGCGCACCATTGCCTCTACGTTGAGTGCCTTTGTCCTGGTGGTAATGGGTATGCGGCCCACAAGCTCCGGAATGAGCCCAAAGCGATAGAGGTCTTGGGGTTCCACGAGCGAGAGCAGCTCGTCGCTCGTGCGATCCTGTAGTGCGGTGTTGGACGAGGCGAAGCCGATGCCGTGGTTCTCCACGCGACGACGTACGATCTCGTCGAGGCCCACAAACGCGCCGCCACAAATGAACAGCACGTTGGTGGTATCGAGCTGAGTGTTCTTTTGGAAGAGGTTGCTGCGACCGCCGAGTGGCGGAACGGACGCCACGGAACCCTCAAGTAGTTTGAGCAGCGCTTCCTGCACGCCTTCTCCTGAGGGGTCTCCACGCATGGCCGCCGCAGGGCTTGAGTTCTTTGCGATCTTGTCTATCTCATCGATGTAGACGATGCCAAGCTCCGCCGCATCTTTGCTGCCCGCTGCTTGAATGAGACGGGCCAGGATGGATTCCACGTCTTCGCCTACAAACCCGGCGTCGGTGAGGGTGGTGGCGTCAGCGATGGCGAGTGGCACGTCCAGGATGCGTGCGAGCGTTTGCACCATGAGGGTCTTGCCGGTGCCGGTGGGACCAAGCAGCAGGATATTGGACTTGGCTATCTCCACGTCGCTGTGCGGCTGCCATTCGTTCATGGTGCGTTTGTAGTGGTTGTACACGGCCACGGAAAGCGTGCGACGCGCGTCGTCTTGGCCAATAACGTACGCCCCCATGGCATCAAAGAGCTCTTTCGGCGTGGGGAGGCTGCCATTCTCGTGAAGAAGTGGTCCAACTTCTACTTGGGTGTCGATCGACTTGCCTGCCTGCGGCGCGGCGAACACCTTGCGTTTGGATCCTTTTTTGAGGTTGCGCGAAGCGCTACGGTGCTTGCTCGTGTTTGCGCGTAGCTTGGGAGATGGCGTGGCGCTCGTCTTTTTGGCCTTGTCCTTCGTGGCGGGCGCACTGCTCTGTCCTCCACGTGGTGCGTTGGGCACAGAGCGGTCTTCTACGGGCGCCAACTCGCCAAACGCGTTGACCGTAAGCTTCTTGCCCTCGTAGTACTTCTCGTAGTGCTCTGGCATGGATGGCGCCTTGCCAAAGGGCGGATCGTAACCAGTTTCGTAGAGCTCCGAGAAGTACGTGCGGTAGTAGACGATGCCACCCACAAGGCCGAGCAGCACGATGGCCACCATCACTGTGTTCATGATGCTGTCTATGTCTGTTTTGGCGTCAACGGCACCCATGTAGGCACGTGAGGCAATGCCTGCGAGTACGAGTACCAATAGCGCGACTACAAGCCCCTTGCTTCGCAGTATGGCAAGGATTCGGGAGAAGACATCAGAATCGTTGTCCACGGTACCTCCTCGCTGCTATAGGCTATGTGCATGCTAGCACGAATCCCGGTGGCGTGTGCGTGCATGGCTTTTTACCTGCGGCATAATGCGCGATAATATGATGAAAAGTCGCAGTTTGCCAGTGTGTTGATAGAGTGTTAGGGGTATTATCCGACTATTCATGCGTATGGATGATTAATTGCAAATAGGGGGTCGCATGTACTGCGATAACTGTGGTGCCGAGTTGGCCGACGGCGCAATGGTCTGCGAAGCGTGTGGCGCTTCCGTACATACCGTGCACGGGAGGTCGGCAGCCAGCGGAGATACCGATGCCTTTGTTGCGGCTCACGCCGCATCGTCTAGGCGTGCGCGGAGAAGCCCGGCAAACGAAGACGTGGCGCTTCCGCCCAACGATCCCTACGTGGCTTTCTATGCCGCCCAAAAGTCGCGCGAGCGTCGTCATTTTGTTGCGCTTGTGGTGGGCATATGCGTGTTGCTCATGAGTGCGGTTGCCTTTGCGTTGCCGGCAATCACGGGAACGGGAGGCGTTCGTGCCGGTCGCATAGCGGGCGAACGGCGCTTTGATGACGGGCTAGAGAAAGTCGAAGTGGCGCTTCCCATTAGAGCGGTCAGACTTGACGAAAACGGCTCGCGCATACCCATACGCGTCTCGGGACATCTTCCCCAAGGTGCGTCGTACAACGACGCCGCGTATGTAACACACGAAGGCGTGAGCGTGAACCTTCCTGCAGGAACATTTGAGGTATGGGTATCTCAAACACCCATCGCGAGCGACGGCACCATGTATGCCCTTCCAGAGAACCGTTTGCAAGTGGAAGTCACGGAGAACTATGAGGTCAACTTCCCTTCCGACGTGAAGGCTCTGGAACTTGGCGAGCTCTCTGGAAGCGCGATATCGGATGAGCTCATTGAGAGTGCGCGCTCATGGATCTCCAAGGATCCCGAGCGAAGCGATCGCGCCGACAAACTCGCCCAGCTTGCCAAGGAGCGGCGAGACGCCCAGCTTGCCAAGGAGCGTGAGAGCGCCAGGGCAAACGTAACGTCAACTTTCACGGATCAGCAACAGAACAAAGATAACAACAACCAGGGCAACAATGATTCTCAGAACGATGGGGACACGAGCAAGCCTTCGGACGGTGACGATAGCAAGCCTTCGGACGGTGACAAGCCATCCGATCCGGACAAGCCTTCGGGAGATGACGGGAAGTCCGATGACTCCGGCTCGGATGATGACAAACAGCCTTCGGATCCCACGCCCACGCCGGAACCCACACCCACGCCGACGCCGGAGCCCACACCCACGCCCACGCCGGAGCCCACGCCCACGCCGGAGCCCACGCCCACGCCGGAGCCCACGCCGGAGCCTGCTGCGCCTGAGGCGCCCGACACGAGCTCAAGTGGGCAAGAGAGTCAGGCGGATACGGTGGTATCCACCACGCAGGCGACCTCAAGCGAAGTGGTGGCAGCGGAGGCCTAGCGGCGTAACGCGTGGCTATGCGCCCGCTATCGTGTCGATTTCGATTTCGTTGCCATGCAGTAGAACGGTGTCCGTACTCGTACAGTACGGACACCGTTTTCCATGAGCAACGGTTGGATACGTTTTGCCGCAGGCGTTGCATACGGTCGTGGCAGGTATGGGCACTATCTCGAGCTCGGTGCCCTGCAGCGTGGTGGTTTTGCTCACGGCCCATTGCCAGCAGTCGATGAGGTAGTCGGGCAGTACCCCCGATACCTCGCCCAAGTTGAGCGTAACGGAGGAGATGCGCGTGAGCTCGTGCTCGCGCGCTACCTCCTCCAAGGTGTCAATCATATGGAAGACGATCCCCAGCTCGTGCATGACGCGCCTTGGCTAGCCCTCTGCGTTGCGACCAAACTTGCCTTTGAGCACGCGAATGCCTCGTTTGGCGGCATAGGGGAGTATTGCCTTCACCTTGTCCTCTGCCTTCCACATGCGACTGGCCTCGGGTACGTCACGCGTAAGGTGGATGGCGTCAAACTCGCAACGTGTGGTGCACAGTCCGCAGCCTATGCACTTGTTGGCGTCAACGATGGAGGCGCCGCACTTGAGGCAGCGTGCCGTCTCGATGCGAATCTGTTCCTCGGTAAAGGTCTTGCTGGGATCATCCCAGTTATGCAAGACGGTCTCCACGCGAGCACAGGCGGGAATCACGCGCCCTGCGTGGTCGTAGCCCATGGGGTTGAGCGAGAGGTTTGTCTTGTCCAGCTCCACATAGTGACGCTGGTTGCGAGAGACGGTGAGCGAGGATCCCTTTTGCACGAAGCGGTGCAGGCTGATGGCGGCTTCATGACCGGCGGCGATAGCGTCGATAACAAACCGCGGGCCGGTAAACACGTCGCCTCCCACAAACACGTCTTCCTGCGCGGTTTGGTAGGTCTGCTCGTCTGCGGCGATGCGTCCGCCGGGGCCAACCTCAATGCTGCTGCCTTCCAGTAGCGTACCCCACTCGATGGACTGACCAATGGACAAGATTACGTGTTCGCAAGGTACGAACATTGTGTCGTCTTCGTCGTATGCCGGCGCGAAGCGTCCGTCCTCACCATACACGCTCGTGCAGCGTTTGAAGGTAACGCCACGCACGACGCCGTCCTTGTCGAGCTCTACGGCTGCCGGACCCCATCCGCACTTGATCTCCACGCCGTCTTCCTCGGCTTCTGCAATCTCGTGGGGGAGTGCGGGCATCTCGTTGCGCTGTTCCAGGCACACCATGGTCACCTTCGAGGAGCCGCAACGAACCGAGACGCGTGCCGCATCAATGGCTACGTTGCCGCCGCCCACGACGACGGTGGGACCTTCCACCTCATGCTCGGGGTTCTCGAGTGCGGTACGCAGGAAGTCGACGGCGTACGTAACATCCTTGGCCTCCTCGCCGGGAATGTTCGCACGACGGCCGCCCTGACAGCCAATGGCGAGGTAGAATGCCATGAACCCCTGCTCGCGCAGCTCATCAAGCGTTACGTCGGTGCCCACGTCAACGCCGCAGCGAATCTCCACGCCCATCTCGCGCATAACGTCAATCTCGGCATCCACCACGTCCTTTTGCAACTTATAGCTGGGAATGCCATAGGTGAGCATGCCGCCCGGGCGCGCGGACTTCTCGAACACGACGGGGTTGTAGCCCATGTTGGCAAGGTAGTAGGCGCAGGTGAGGCCAGCGGGGCCAGCACCCACGATGGCAATCTTCTCGGGCAGGCGACCACGCGTAGAGGGAATAACGGGCTCTGGTACAAAGCGGTGCTCGGCTTCCAGGTCCTTTTGTGCCACAAAGCGCTTGACGTCGTCGATGGCGACGGCCTCGTCTACCGTTCCACGTGTGCAGGCTGCCTCGCAGCGCTTGTTGCATACGCGTCCGCATACCGCGGGGAAGGGGTTCTCCTTCTTTATGAGTTCCAGCGCCTCGCGATAGCGACCTTGGGCGGCCATACGCAGGTAGCCCTGCACCGAGACGTGCGCCGGGCAGGCCACCTTGCAGGGCGCGGTGCCCGTGTCGTGGCACTCGATGCGGTTGTTGTTCTTGTAGTTGGGGTCCCAGTCGTCCTCGCCCCATTTGCGTGCGTTGGGAAGCGGCTGCTTGGGATAGTCGATGCTGCCGGTGGTCGTGGGAATCTTTTGACCGAGCTGCACGGCACCTGCCGGGCACACCTCGACGCATCCCGCGCAGGCAACGCACTTCTCGGCGTCAACATGCGCGCGATAGGCGCTGGCGCTCATGTTGGGCGTGTTGAACAGCTGGCTTGTGCGCAGCGCGTAGCATACGCTCACGTCACAGTTGCAAATGGCAAAGATCTTCTCCTCGCCGTCAATGTTGGTGATCTGGTGCACATATCCGTTGCGCTCGGCCAAAAGCAGAATGTCTATGACCTCGTCGTACGTAATGAAGTGACCTTTGCCGGTTTCCACGAGGTAGTCGGCCATGTCGCCTATGCCAATGCACCAGTTTTGCGGGTCGCGGCCGCCGTTGTCGCCGCGAGCGCGCTCGGCAAGGGCGCAGCTGCACGAGCTTGCGGCGTATCGGTCGTACTTTTTGAGCCAATGGCTCAGGTGCTCGACGGATGCCGAGGTGTACTCCTGGTTGATGGCATGCTCCACGGGAATAACGTGCATGCCAATGCCTGCACCACCGGGTGGCACCATCTTGGTGGCAACGGTGAGCGGCAAAAACGTCATCCTCTCAAAGAAGGTGCCAAACTCGGGGTGCTCCTCCAAAAGGCGCTGGTTCATAACGGTGAACTCGGCCGAGCCGGGAACGTAGCGCGGCAGCACGTAACGACGCGCGTGCTCAGGGTTCTTGCCGTCGAGGTTTTCCCAGTTAAACTCGATGATGCCCTTGTAGCTCAGGTCATCAAGGAGCTGTTGCACGCGATCGGGGTCCATCTTGGAGTCGTCCACGATCTGCTGCACCGTCTTGGGCTCACGAACCTTCAGGCACTTGAGGAGCTCGGCTTCCTCCTCCGTCATCACTGCGGCAAGTCCCCAGTACTCGGGGTCATCCTGCGTCGCTTTGTGCAGGTGCAGCTTTATGGGGATGCGGTCGGTGATCTTTACTCCCTCTCGCAAGACACCGGGCTTGAGCGGCTCGTGTGCGGCGGGACCCGGCTCGTCGGGTGTGGCGGGCTTCCAATGTGTCGCAGTGTCGTTTTCCGAGAAGTACTCGTCTGCAATCATGCGATGCGGCTCGCCGTTTGGTGTGGCAGTGGGAATGACGTTGCGTACCGCAATGTCGTCATCGGTCATGCCTGCGCGCATTGCCGCAGCCCGGTCGTCTATGCTCGCGCCACCAAACGCCTGTTGGGGCCTGCCTGTCTTTCCACTTGGACGATTGCTTGCTGCCATGTTCCTCTCCTTATCCCTTCCAGTTCGCTACCTGTGTGCGCAGCCAATCGCACCACGCATCCATGCCCTCGCCGGTTTTTGCCGAGAGGGGCATGATGGTGGCGTTGGGGTTGCGCAGGCGCACGTTCTTCTCCAACTCCCCCAAGTCGAAGTCAAAGTACGGCGCCACATCCATCTTCGAGACAACCACAAGATCGCTTACCTCAAACATGAGGGGGTACTTAAGCGGCTTGTCATGGCCTTCGGGAGACGAGAGAATCATCACCTTTGCGCCCGCGCCCGTGTCGAATTCCGCCGGGCAGATGAGGTTGCCCACGTTTTCCAAAAACACGAGGTCAAGGCCATCAATGCCAAGGTTGTGCAAGCCCTGCTCAGTCATCGCGGCATCCAGATGGCACATGCCGCCAGTATGCAGCTGTATGGCGCGCGCTCCGTGCGCGGCCACCGTGTGTGCGTCCACGTCTGAATCGACATCTGCCTCCATTACGCCAATGGCCAGCTCGTTGGCCAGCCGGTCGAGCGTGGCGCTGAGCAGTGTGGTCTTGCCCGAACCGGGCGAGCTCATGAGGTTGATGAGGAGCGTACCCCGATCGCGCAGTCGTTCGCGCAGGGCGTCCGCGGCGCGATTGTTGTTGGCACGAACATCCTCCTTAACCTCGATTATGCGTATGGCATCCATGTTTAGTCTCCCCCTTCTAATACATGTTCAACTATATAGGAAAACACGTTGGTACGTGCGGAAATAAGAGGCGTGGCAGATTACTTTCGAGCAGAGGAGTTAACTTTAGTTGACTCGTTATTTCGTGTGTGATAAGTTAACTAGGTTTAACTAAAGTGCCTCATTGGCGGCAACAGAAGGAGCTCGACATGCCGCTCACATTTCTCAAGCCGGGGGAAAGCAGCATCATTACGCGCATTGGAGGCAAGCCCCAAACGCGCAAGTTTTTGGAAGGTCTCGGTTTTGTGGTTGGCGCGCCCATAACGGTGGTGAGCGCGATGGGAGGTAACGTGATTTGTTCCATCAAGGATACGCGCGTTGCCATTAGTGAGGAGATGGCAAAGAAGATCTACGTGTAGGAAACTGCCGAACAAGGAGAGAGGGGAATTCTATGACACTCAAGGATGTTCGCGTTGGCCAAACAGTCAAAGTCGTTAAGCTTAACGGCACTGGACCAGTAAAGCGTCGCATCATGGACATGGGCATTACCAAGGGGCAGACCATTTTTGTGCGTAAGGTCGCACCGCTGGGTGACCCCATCGAGATTACCGTGCGCAACTACGAGCTGTCGGTACGCAAGGCAGACTGCGAGATGATTGAAGTTGCGCCGGTTGAGGAGGCGTAGTCGGCCATGTCAGACATTGTCATTGCACTTGCGGGTAACCCCAACTGTGGCAAGACCACGTTGTTCAACGCGCTCACCGGCTCAAACCAGTATGTGGGCAACTGGCCGGGCGTAACGGTAGAGGAGAAGCACGGCAAGCTCAAGGGCTACCCTAACATTACGATTGCGGACTTGCCAGGCATCTATTCGCTTTCTCCGTACACGCTTGAGGAGGTCGTCGCGCGCGACTATCTTACCGATCAGCGTCCCGACGCCATCCTCAACATTGTTGACGGCACCAATTTGGAGCGCAACCTCTACCTTACGACGCAGCTGGTGGAGCTGGGCATCCCCGTGCTGGTGGCCATTAACATGATGGACGCCGTACAGAAGAACGGCGATCAAATTGACCTCGACGCGCTCTCGAAGGCGCTGGACTGCAAGGTGGTTGCCATCTCGGCGCTCAAGGGCACCGGAATCCAGGAAGCAATCGACAAGGTCGTCGCATTGGCGCGCAGTGGTAAGCGACCCATACCCCAGCATCGCTTTGCGGGGAGTGTGGAGCACGCCCTCGCCCACATAGAGGAGGTATCGGTTCACGACCTTCCCGAGGAGCAACAGCGTTGGTACGCCATCAAGCTCTTTGAGCGCGACGAGAAGGTGCAGGCAAAGTTGGGCCTCTCGGAGGAGACGATCGCCCACATAGAGGGTGACATCGAGGCTTGCGAGACTGAGCTCGACGATGACGCCGAGTCCATCATTACCTCGCAACGCTACGACTACATCACCTCGATTATTGATGGATGCCTGCGCCGCGCCAACCATGGCGAGCTTACCGCATCCGACAAGATCGATCGCGTCGTTACCAACCGCATAGCGGCGCTGCCCATCTTTGCCGTGGTTATGTTTGCCGTGTATTGGCTGGCCATGGGGCCGCTGGGTACGTTCCTTACGGACTGGGCAAACGACGTACTGGGTGGCGAGTGGCTCACCGCAGGCTCACGCTCGTTCTTTGAAAGCCTGGGGCTTTCTTCCTGGCTGGTAGGCCTTCTCTCCGATGGCATTTTTGCGGGCGTTGGAGCCGTGCTGGGCTTTGTGCCACAGCTGCTCGTGCTGTTCCTGCTGCTAGCCATTCTTGAGGACTGCGGTTACATGGCGCGCATCGCCTTTATTATGGACCGCATCTTCCGTCGCTTCGGCCTATCGGGCAAGTCGTTTATCCCGATGCTCATTGGTACCGGCTGCGGCGTTCCCGGGGTTATGGCCTCGCGCACCATCGAGAACGAGCGCGACCGCCGCATGACCATCATGACTACGTGCTTCATCCCCTGTGGTGCCAAGATGCCCATCATCGGCCTTATCGCGGGAGCCCTCTTTAACGAGGCGGCATGGGTCTCGACCAGTGCCTACTTCATTGGCGTGGCCGCCATCATCATCTCGGGCATCATGCTCAAGAAGACCAAGATGTTTGCCGGCGAGCCCGCACCGTTCGTTATGGAGCTTCCTGCCTACCATGTGCCTGCCGTAACGAATGTTCTGCGGAGCACGTGGGAGCGCGGTTGGTCGTTTATCAAAAAGGCCGGCACTGTGATTTTGCTTTCGTCCATCATCATTTGGGGCCTTGCGAACTTTGGTAGCGTGAACGGGCGCTTTGGCATGGTTGGAGAGCTATATGCGGACGAATCGTTGGCAACCGACGAGTACGTTGAGTCGGTGGCCGCGCGCATGCACATTGCCCCAGACGAGGTGACTCCCATGGATGACTCGTTGCTCGCTTCGGTTGGCAATGCGATTTCTCCCGTGTTCCTACCGCTTGGCTTTGGCAGTTGGAAGCCTGCGGTGGCAACCGTGACGGGCCTCGTGGCCAAGGAGGAGGTCGTGAGCACCTTTGGCGTGCTGTATAACTACGACGACCATGATGGCGAAGACGAGCTGGAGGAAAATGGTCGGCAGATTTGGGGTAACGTGCGGAAAGACTTCGAGTCCTTCTCGGACGGGCATGGCAGGCTTGCGGCGTTTGCGTTCATGATCTTTAACCTGCTGTGCGCGCCGTGCTTCGCGGCCATGGGCGCCATAAAGCGTGAGATGAACAATGGCAAGTGGACCGCCTTTGCCATTGGATACATGTGCGTGTTTGCCTATGGCGCGGGCTTGGTGGTATACCAGCTTGGTCTTGCAGGCTCAGGCGCGCTCAACCCCTTGGGTATGGTTGCTTCGGTGGCAATCCTCGGCTTTGTGGGATACATGCTCTTTGTAAAGAAGTACCAGGAGGCTGACGAGCTGTTGGTGCGTTAGCGAGAAAAAGCGGGGGATGAGTCATCCCCCGCCGTACACTTCCTCCGTTGCCATGGCTGCGTCTTATCTGGGCTGCGCGAGGATGATGAACTCCTCGATTCCCGTCTTGGTTTGTTGCAAACGCGCGATGATTGAGCATCCAAGGTTAGCATCAGTGCCAGACGGCTTTGGCACTCGTGTGCCATTGGTGAAGTCGTTGATGGTGTAGTTGGCGCCACGACGCAAGGAAGTGAGCTTCCAGCCCTTTGCCGGAGTCACTGTGACCTTCTTGCCCGCAATGGCGGTTTCGTAATGGGATCTGTTCTTGTATTTGGAGGCAACGTTCTTCTTGTTGATGGTGAGCTTCTTTACGGGATTTGCCCACTTGCGCGTCACGACGTTTATGGAGTACTTCTTGCCCTTGTACGTAAAGGAGAGCTTTGTCTTGCCAGGCTTTTTGGCATACACCCATAAGAAGGAGGACTTGTTGTCTCGCTTAAGCGTATTCGCAACGGCAATGTTTTCGTTGCTGATATGTATGTTTTTGAGCGTTTTGTTCTTGAAGATGAACGACTTGGGGGCGGCTCCAAGGGACTTTGAGGGTTCGCAGCCCACATAGAGCGTCTTGGTTCTGAGGAGCTTGCTGATGTTTTGGGACGTTATAGTGTTTGGGGTTGCGGGAGTCCCGGCGAATCCCATGCGTGCGCCAACGAGGGTGGCGGGTATAAGTAACGCAATAACGACCGTGAGCCGTACCATGAGTTGCTTGCCTCTTGGGATGTGCATGATGTCCTCCAAGCGTTCGTGGTTGAGTAATCGTTTGTTTTATTATGTACGGTGCATACGAGCGATGAGTAACAAGAATCCTCAAGTGGCGCGTCTGGTCGTATTGACGTTGGGAGGGATGCATGGCTGACGTCATTGTTATAGCGCTTTTGGTATGTGCGGTGGTGCTTGCCATCTTGAGCATTCGCCGCAACGGTGTGAGCTGCGGAGGTGACTGCGCCAGCTGCATGAGCGGATGCGCCTCTCCGCGCCTTCGGCTTACGAGGGAGCAAGAGCGCAGACTCAAAGAGCTAAAGAAGCGGGCAGAGGAGACTCGATGATACAAACGACGCTGGGTATAGATGGCATGATGTGCGGCATGTGCGAGACGCACATAAACGATGCCATACGGCGGAACTTCAATGTGCGGAGCGCAAAAAGCGACCGAAAGAAAAAGCGCTGCATCGTGGTGTCGGAGGAGGAGCTCGATCGAGCGAAGGTTGCCCAGGTGGTTGGCGACTTGGGGTATGAGCTTACGTCTGTAGCGGCTGAGCCGTACGTGAAGAAGCGATTTGGGCTATTTTAGCGTAGCGACTCGTGTGAGCGGCGCGCCCTTGCAACGACGCAGCATACAAGGTATGGTATACCGTGCGCTTTTTACGCGCCAATATACCCTACGACTTGGGAGGAATGCGTGTCACCCATCGCTTATCCCACATCCATTATCAAACGTGACGGCTCGCTCACGAGCTTTGATCAGTCCAAGATTACTGCGGCCATCGAGAAGGCCGGTGGTGCTACGGGGGAATATGGGCCAGACGAGGCCATCATTCTTTCTGGTCAGGTATGCAAGGTAATTGCGCATAGGTTCAACGGTGCCTCGCCGTCGGTCGAGGAGATCCAAGACATCGTTGAGCAAACGCTCATTACGGCCAACCATTTTGAGACGGCCCGCGCCTACATCGTCTATCGCGAGAAGCGCACACAGACGCGTCGAGACCGAGAGACGTACATTGACGTAACCGGCTCGGTGAACGAGTACCTGAGTCGCGCGGATTGGCGCGTGAACGCCAACGCGAACCAAGGCTATTCCCTTGGCGGCCTCATTCTCAACGTGTCGGGCAAGGTCATCGCCAACTATTGGCTCTCTCACATTTATCCTCCCGCCGTTGGTGAGGCGCATCGCTCTGGCGCATTCCACATCCATGACCTCGACATGCTGAGTGGCTATTGTGCTGGCTGGAGTCTGCGTACCCTGCTTAACGAGGGCTTTAACGGCGTGGCGAACAAGGTCGAGTCGGCGCCGCCCAAGCACCTCTCGGCGGCCATGGGGCAGATGGTCAACTTCTTGGGTACCCTGCAAAACGAATGGGCCGGAGCACAGGCCTTCTCGTCTACCGATACCTACTTGGCGCCGTTCATTCGCGTGGACCACCTCTCGTACGAGCAGGTAAAGCAGGAGATGCAGGGCTTTGTGTACAACATGAACGTACCGAGCCGCTGGGGTACGCAAACGCCGTTCTCTAACCTCACCTTTGACTGGACGTGCCCCGAGGACATTCGCAACCAAGTGCCGTTGGTGGGCGGCAAGCCCGTTGACTTTACCTACGGCGACTTACAAGAAGAGATGGACATGGTCAACCGTGCCTTTATTGAGGTGATGACCGAGGGCGACGAGCATGGCCGCGTGTTTACCTTCCCCATTCCCACCTACAACATAACCAAGGACTTCCCCTGGGAGTCGCCAAATGCCGACCTCATGTTTGAGATGACGGCGAAGTACGGGTTGCCCTACTTCCAGAACTTTGTGAACTCCGACCTTGAGCCGCACATGGTGCGGTCGATGTGCTGCCGTTTGCAGCTGGACCTGCGTGAGCTGCTCAAACGTGGAAATGGCTTGTTTGGCTCTGCCGAGCAAACGGGTTCCATAGGCGTGGTGACCATGAACATGGCACGGCTGGGGTTCAAGCACAGGGGAGACGAGCAGGCGCTGCTCGATGAGCTCGACTATCTCTTGGTGCTGGCAAAGACGTCGCTTGAGCTCAAGCGTAAGGAGATTCAGCGCCTCATCGATGCAGGGCTGTTCCCCTACACCAAGCGCTACCTGGGCACGCTGCGCAATCACTTCTCTACCATCGGCGTTAACGGCATGAACGAGATGATTCGCAACTACAGCAACGATGCCTACGACATCACCGTGCCCGAGGGGCGCGAAATGGCCATTCGCATACTCGATCATGTGCGCAGGAAGATGGTGGAGTTCCAAGAGGAGACCGGCCATATGTACAACCTCGAGGCAACGCCAGCCGAGGGTACGACGTATCGCTTTGCACGCGAGGACCTCAAGCGCTACGAGGGAATCATTCAAGCAGGGACCGCCGAGGAGCCCTACTACACTAACTCATCGCAGCTCCCCGTGGGCTACACCACGGATCCCTTCCAAGCGCTTGCAGAGCAGGAGGAGCTGCAGAAGAAGTATACCGGCGGCACCGTGCTGCACTTGTACATGGGCGAGCGCATCTCGTCGGCCGAGGCGTGCAAGCAGTTGGTGCGTCGTTCGCTTGAGAACTTCCGCCTGCCCTACATTACCGTGACGCCGACGTTCTCCATTTGCCCCAAGCACGGGTACATTGTGGGCGAGCATGCGTATTGTCCCATCTGCGACGAGGAACTGGCGCAGGCCAAGCGAGCCCGCATGAGCATCTAGTTGGCATCAGAGGGATACAGCAATCGAGGGTAGAGTCCCCTCGATTACCTAAAGGTTGGTATAGTGGGGAATCTCGGTAAAGGTTAAGGTGTTTATGTGCCGAGGCCAAATAATCGCGAAGCACGGCTTTTGTAAACCTACTTGCAACCGAAAGGGCCTATAATCCCTTGATTGTGCGTTTGTATGGCGTTCAAACTCTTTTGTGTTGACACTAGACACAAGATGTAGTGTATGGGTATGATACAAACCACAAGAAGTGACATCCACTCCCCGAGGAGAGAGACATGGTTAACAAGAGCGAACTCACAAGCACGGGCGTTACCATTGACGGAGTAGAGCTCTCGAACGACGAGCGTCAGCCCTGTGAGGTGTGGACGCGCGTGATGGGGTACTATCGTCCGGTCTCGTTCTACAACACAGGCAAGAAGGGTGAATTCCACGAGCGGGTTGAGTTTGTTGAGCCTAGCTCATGCTGCGCATAGGTGGCATTACCCCGTTCTCTACCGTTGACTGGCCAGGCAAGCTTGCTTGCGTGGCTTTTCTTGCTGGCTGTCCTTGGCGGTGCCCTTACTGCCAAAACCATAGACTTTGGCAGGCAAGTGCGGGGACTCAGGATGAATCGAGCCTCTTCGCGCTGCTGGAGCAAAGGAGAGGCTTGCTGGATGGCGTGGTCTTCTCTGGCGGAGAGCCGCTTGCCCAAGACGGCGTGATAGACGCTGCTCGTCGTGTATGCGAGCTTGGCTTTGCGGTTGGACTGCATACCTGCGGAGCCTATCCCGAACGTTTGCGTGAGCTCATGCCGTATCTTGCTTGGGTCGGACTTGATGTTAAGGCACCGTGGGATGGATACGACAACATAACAAGGGTGCATGGAACGGCGGACCTTGTGCAAGAAAGTTTGGACATGGTGCTTGATTTGGGCATTGAGCTTGAGGTTCGGACTACCTGGCATCCAGATTTGCTCACGCCGGACGACATAAGCACGATCGGGCTCGATCTGGCGAATCGAGGAGTGCGCACGTGGGCCATTCAGGCCTATCGCTCAATTGGCACAACGGGGGAACTCGCAGACAAGACCGTGTATCCGTTTGACGTGCCGTCCCAACTGCCCCAGCTCTTTGAGCAATTCGAGTTTCGCAGAGCGTAAGAAAGCGGCCCCATCCATTGGACGGGGCCGTGTGCTGCGTAGTGTGTACAGACGTTTAGAGCTGTGCCGCCACTGCCTTCTTTACTTCATCCATCTTTGCGGTGGGCTCAAAGCGCGCCACGATGGTACCGTCGCGGGCGATGAGGAACTTGGTGAAGTTCCACTTGATGTAAGCCTTGTCGCCAAACTCCTTGTCGACACTCTTGGCGACCTTGTTCATGATGACCTTTTTGAGACCACTGAATCCCTCAAAGGGTTTCTCGGTTGCGAGTTCTACGAACAATGGGTTGGCATTGTCGCCGTTAACGTCGCCCTTTTTGAACTGAGGAAACTCCGTGCCAAATTTGAGGGTGCAAAACTCGTGAATGCCTTCGTCGTCTTCGGGTGTTTGGTTGGCAAACTGGTTGCAGGGGAAGTCCAGAATCTCAAAACCCTGATCGCGATACTCGGCATACATCGCCTCAAGTTGCTCATACTGGGGCGTAAAGCCGCAACCGGTTGCGGTGTTCACGATGAGCAGGACCTTGCCCGCATAGTCGGAGAGGGGGACAGTGGTTCCGTCGGGCTTTATAGCGCTGTGATTATAAACAGACATGCTCGTTCCTTTCACGTCTAACGCACAAATAAATCGTGCATTAAGTATATGTCGTAAACAATGATTTGGCAAGAAAAAGAATGGATTCGGAGCAAAAAGTGCAGATCCGTTTGACTGTTGGGCCGTAACGAATGGATTGCGGCGTATGGGAGACTCGCCATCTTGGGAAAAGTGTACGCGCGAAAGATTAAAAATCATATAATCGCAGATGGCAATGAGACGTAAGGTGTCCAAAGTACACTTGCTAAAATAGACAGTGTACTTTGGACACCTTACGCGCCATCGAATCCTGCGGATATACGAATTGAAATGTTTCGCGCGTACACTTTTGCCGATGAGTCCGGCCAAGCGACGAGTGAACTGCCCGGAAAATGGGGCGAGCCAAAGGGGCCGCTGCGTTCTTGGCCGCACGACGCATGTCGCGCTTGCGTTGGCCAGTGAACACAACGGCCCCGAGCATAGCTCTTTACTGGTATGGGTTAGTCGAGGTCGGTACCCCTGCTCGCGATGACCTTCTTGTACCAGTCGAAGGAGTCCTTCTTCTCGCGGTGCAGGTCGCCGTTGCCGTCGTTGTCCTTGTCCACGTAAATGAAGCCGTAGCGCTTCTTCATCTCGCCGGTGGAGGCGGAGACGAGGTCGATGCAGCCCCACATGGTGTAGCCCATGAGGTCAACGCCGTGTTGCATGGCGATGGCCATTTGCTCGATGTGCTGCCGCAGGTAGTCGATGCGATAGTCGTCGTGGAACCTGCCGTCCTCGGCCTTCTCGTCCACGGCGCCGAGGCCGTTCTCCACGATCATGAGGGGAACCTGATAGCGGTCATAGACCGTCTCCAGATAGTAGCGCAGGCCCTTGGGGTCCACGGTCCAGCCCCAATCGCTTGCCTTGAGGTAGGGGTTAGGCACGCCACCAAAGAGGTTGCCCTTGCCCTTCTTCATCTCGGGATCCACCGAGACGGTGTTGGACTGGTAATAGCTAAAGCTGTAGAAGTCCACGCAACCCGCCTTGAGTACCTCGGCGTCACGTGCGGCCAAGCCCCACATGTAGTCGGCGTCCACGCCCTGCTTGGCCCAGAACACGGGAGACCACACGGGGTATGCGCCGCGAACCTGTACGTCGCCGCAATAGAAGTTGAACTCGCGGTCGGACTCCATGCCGGCAATCACGTCGTCGGGGTTGCACGTGCGTGGGTAGTTGGTGTTGCCGGCAATCATGCAGCCAACCATGTTGTTGGGATCGATTTGGTGGGCAAGTTGAACGGCCTTGGCGCTGGCAACAAACTGGTTGTGCAGGCCAGTGAGACGGCGCTTGGGGTCGTCCCAGTCGCAGGCGCCAAAGGTCATGGCGACGTCGTGGTCGGGCAGAATGCCAACGCCCATAACGTCACCCATGCCGGGGATGGTGCCGGCGTTGATCTCGTTGAAGGTGAGCCAGTACTTCACGAGGCCCTTGTACTCGGTGAACAGCAACTCACAGAAGCGCACCCACAGGTCGATGACCTTGGGGTTGTCCCAGCCGCCGTACTTGTGGCTGAGCGCCAACGGGAACTCGTAGTGGCTGATGGTTACGAGCGGTTCGATGCCGTTGCGCTTGCATGCCTCAAAAACCTTGCGGTAGAAGTCGATGCCCGCCTGGCAAGGCTGCTCGTCGTCTCCGTTGGGGAAGATGCGGCTCCATTGGGTGGAGAGACGGAAGCACTTGAAGCCCATCTCGCCAAAGAGGTCGATGTCCTCCTCAAAGTGATGGTAGAAATCGATTGCCTCATGGCTGGGATAGTACGCGCCCTCGCGCACGCCGTTGGGTGTAATGAAGCGTGGCTTGTCTACCGTGCCACCCATAATGACATCGGGTACCGAGAGGCCTTTGCCGTCCGCGTCGTAGCCGCCCTCAAACTGGTTTGCCGCCGTCGCGCCACCCCATAGGAATCCCTCGGGAAACGTGTATTTCGCCATTTCGCACTCCTCTCTTGTTTGAATAACCCGCCTATCACTACTTTAGTGGAATAATGCGTTTGGGAGTTTGGCGCGTCGACGGGAGACACGCTATCTTCGGTACAAACACAGAACGAAGGCCCTGTTGAGGGCCTTCGCATGGATGCCCAGTAGTATTGCGTGGGAGGTTCTACCAGCCGAGGAACCGTACTTCTGGTTCTAGCCTTACGCCGAATTGCCGTTCGACCTCGTCCTGTACGTGGGAGATGACCGCACGTACATCTGCTGCCGTGGCACCGCCTAGGTTCACCACGAACCCAGCGTGCTTGGTCGACACACAGGCATTTCCCACGCGATATCCCTTTAGGCCTGCGTCCATGATGAGCTTGCCGGCAAAATACCCCTCAGGTCGCTTGAAGGTGGAACCGGCGCTGCCGTACTCGAGCGGCTGCTTCTCTTCCCGACGGCGGGTAAGGTCATCGATTTTCTCGCGTATGAGCGCGGAGTCTGCGGGCGCAAGGTGAATGCGTGCACGAAGCACAATGAGTCCCTCGTTACGAACGCGGCTTTGCCGGTATCCAAGTGCAAGCTCCTCCACAGGGATAGTCGTTATGTTGCCTGTGGGCGTGAGTACGTCTACCGATTGCAGGACGTCTGCCATGCAGCCGTCGTAGGCGCCGGCGTTCATAAAGCAGGCGCCTCCAACGCTGCCGGGGATGCCGCTGGCAAACTCAAAGCCCCGCAGCCCCTCTTCGCATGCGCGCTCAGCCACGTCCTTTAGCGACGCCCCTGCTTCGCACACGAGCACATCCCCCTCGCGGGCAATGGCGTTGATGAGGTCGAGGGCAATCATGACGCCACGAAAGCCCTTGTCCGACACGAGCAGGTCGGAGCCCTTGCCCAACACAAAATACGAAACGTCGAGCTTGCGACAAGCGGCGACAACGGATACCAACTCGTCGATGCTCTGTGGAGTTACGAACACGTCTGCCGGTCCGCCCACGCCAAAGGTTGTGTGCGCACTCATGGGCTCGTCTATCTGTATCATCTCACTCGTCCTTTCAATTGGATGGTTTGAGTTATTTGGCGCTGTCGCGAATGCTAGTCGGGGAGTATGTCGTCCACGTGCGCATGCAACTGTCGCTCGTATGCAATGAGCACACGCAAACGTGCGACTTCATTTTGCTCGTAGTTGGCGGCAAAGCATGCCGAGAATAGCGCGTCGAGCATAAAGTGAACGCATTGCTCGCTGTAATAGCCAGATATCTTGCTGTAGTAGTGCTCGCGAGGCTTGAAGGCCAGTACGCAATCGCAATGCTCGCGTAGCCAGTTGCTGCCTGAGTTGGTGATGGCGACTACCGGTACGTGATTCTCGTTAAAGAGCTCCACATAGCTTGCGGGAGGGCGGTGTTTGCCCACGCCTGAGTATGACGAGACAATGGCGCAATCTCGCGAACATAAGCCGCGCGCTACGATGGGCCACTCGCTTTCTTCGGGTACGTGGCAGGTCACGCCAATCTGACTGAGCTTATATGCGAAGAGCTCACCAAAGTAACTGTTGGGAGCGGCTCCAAGGAACACGAGCTGACGTGCATTCACCACGCGCCTTGCTGCTTCGTTGAGCTCTTCCTCGTCTATTTGCAGGGCGACTTCCGATATGGCGCGTTGTTCCAGCAGGGACACGTTGCGAACTGCCGCGATGGTGCTGTCGTGTTCGTCGAACGGATAGTTTGGATCAACATGCGCACCTGTGACGAGGGTCGCCTCTTGCTCGCGGACCGAAGTGACGAATGCCAGCCGAAAGTCACGCCAGCCATCAAAACCCATTGCCTTGGCAAAGCGGACCAGGGAGGGTTTTGAGGTAAACGTAAGTTCGGCAACCTCTGCCATGGAGAGGTTTTTGATGCCGCTGCCCTCGCGGATGAGGAACTCTGCTATCGATTTGCGCGACCCGGGCAAATCGAGCGAGAAAGCGGTGATGCGATCCATGAGGTCGCTGTGTTGATCGACTACCATGAGGCCTCCGCAATCTGGAACACAAAACCGTTTCGCTTCAAGCTTACTCCATAGCATCGGCGTGTGCTACAACCGTAACACCAAGGAGCCGTAGGCAACAGGGGGACATTCCCCGCATGCGAGGAGACGGTCCCCCTCGCATGCGGACTAGTTGCGCAGAGAGTTGAGTGGGGCGGGAAAGCGTCCGCCACGATGGGCGAACACATTGCCCGCAAAGCGATTGACGGACATAACGGGGGCAGAGCCAAACAGGCCACCAAACTCCAGCATGTCGCCCTCGTTGCGCCCAATGGCGGGAATAAGGCGAACGGCTGTGGTCTTGCCGTTGATAACGCCAATCGCCATCTCGTCGGCGATGATCCCAGCGATGGTCTCGACGGAGGTGTCTCCTGGGACGGCGATCATGTCCAAACCCACAGAGCATACGCACGTCATGGCCTCGAGCTTCTCGAGCGTGAGCGCGCCGTCCAGCGCAGCGCGAATCATGCCCGCATCTTCGCTCACGGGAATAAAAGCGCCAGACAAGCCACCAACGCTGGAGCTCGCCATTACACCGCCCTTCTTGACGGCGTCATTGAGCAAGGCAAGCGCGCATGTGGTGCCTGGGCCACCGCATTCACCAACGCCGATAATCTCGAGGATGCGCGCCACGGAGTCGCCAGCAGCAGGCGTTGGGGCAAGCGAGAGGTCCACGATGCCCTTTTCGGCGCCAAGACGACGTGCGGCTTCGCGGCTCATGAGCTCACCGGCGCGCGTGATCTTGAAGGCGGTCTGCTTGATGCGTTCGGCGACCTCCATGAGGTCGGCCGTTGGAGGAAGCTGCTCCAAAGCGGCCGCCATTACGCCGGGCCCCGAAACTCCCACGTTGATGACGGCGTCGCATTCGCCGGAACCATGGATGGCGCCGGCCATAAAGGGCGAGTCTTCCACCATGTTGGAGAATACGACCAGCTTGGCAGCGCCATAGCAGTCGATGCTCGTTGTGAGTTCGGCGGCCTCGCGAATCTTCTGCGCCATGAGCAGCACGGCGTCCATGTTGATGCCTGCCCGCACGCTCGCCACGTTCACGCTCGAGCACACGCGCTCGGTGGTGGCGAGTGCCGAGGGTATGGAGTTGATGAGGCGACGGTCGGTGGCGCCCATACCCTTTTGCACGAGTGCGGAGAAACCGCCCATAAAGTCGATGCCGAGCGACTCCGCCGCTCGATTCATGGTGTGGGCGATGGGCGAGAGATCCTCGTTGGTGCACGAGGCGGCAATCTGGGCGATGGGAGTGACTGAGACGCGCTTGTTCGCAATGGGAATCCCATACTCGCGCTCAAGGGCCTCCGCTACGGGAACGAGCCGCTCGGCGGTGTGCGTAATGCGATCGTATATTTTCGTGCACATACGGTCCATCTGCTCGTCGGCGCAGCCAAACAACGAGATTCCCATGGTTATGGTTCGTAGGTCGAGGTTTTGCTCAGAGACCATATTGCGTGTCTCGGTGACTTCTTCTGGGGTAATGGCCACGGCCGCTCCTCTCGCTTGGGTGTTGCGGACCTATTGTAGCAATGCGGGCGTGTCGTGTGGCGTTAGCGAGGGATTTGCCGGCTTTGCAATAGCCTTGCCAAAAGTTGCCTATGTGGAGCTTCCTGTTCCCGCACGTTAAACAGTTGATATACTTACGTATCAAGGTACTTCAAAATGAGGACGAAACGGAAGGAGTGGCCATGTGCGAGAAACCTAGACGTTTGAAGATGTTTGCCATCATGGTAGTTGTGGTCTTGCTGGTTGCCGTTACTGTGGCGATTCCTCGGATCGCACGTGCGGAGGATGGCGTCGTAGCATCTGACGTCAACATCGAGGAGGACGATGTCGAAGTGCTCGATGTTGCGGCTGAGGAGGACGATGTCATAGCGTCCGATAGTACGACTGAGGAACTTGAGCCCGCGAACTCTACCGATGAGGCCGCTTTGCTTGTTGCTGACACCACGAACCAAGACGTCGCCGAACCACCAGCCACAGAATCCCCGGTTGCTACGAAGCCTGTGCGGCGTAGCCTGTCCTCCGCAAAGGTGTCACGCATGCGCACGTACACCTTCACGGGCAAGGAAGTCAAACCAAAACCACGGGTCAAGGTTGGAAAGACCACGCTTGTGCGTGGTCGTGACTACATCATCAAATATAGGCGTAACGTATGGCCAGGCACGGCAAAGCTCTACATCAAGGGCATAGGCGACTGGAAGGGTACCGTAAAGGCGACCTTCAAAATTCGTGCGAAGTACGTTATGGTGGGTGACTCTTATGCCATGTCATCACCCCACCCCTGGCCAGTGCAGATTGCGATGCGCCTGGGTCTCAAGGAAGCGCAGTGGAAAAAGCTCGTGGGCGGAGAGGGGTATGGCTTCCATGGCTATGTTTCTTGGACGCACCTCATACGTCGCGCAAGGCGCGACGTACATGTGTCCCACATCGTCATCGTGGGCAGCGCGGGTAATGATGTGCCCTTTACCGACCGCCAAATCCGAGCTGGTTACAGGCGTACCATAAAGGCCCTAAGAAGGAAATATCCGAATGCGCGCATCGTGCATGCGGTGCCCAACTGGACGATAGGCAATTCCTACTATATAAATACGGTAACGGGACGCTATTCACTGTATAAGAAGCTGGCTAAAAAGTACGGCGTCTATTACCTGCCCTCTTGCGAGCGCATCTTTGACGGACGCTACGATTGCCTCAACGGTGACAGAAACCACCCGAACGACCGAGGTGCCGACATCATCGCGAAGCTTGTGATACGAGACATGAAGAAACGCGGGATCGTCTAGCACCGCGCAAGATCCATACGATCTATGCGTGCGACGTCTTGTCGTTCGCCGCTTTGCTCCATCACTTGCCGGGCACCCTGCATGCTATGCTCTTCTTTGGAGAGCGGGGAGAGGAGCATGGCGATGGCGGACGCCTGGGTGTTGGGGAGCATGGGCTGGATGCCGGCTGCGGGCAGGCAAACGGCGTGCGTACTGGTTGAGCTGGGCGATGAGCTCATCATGCTCGATGCCGGCACGGGAGTCGCGAACCTCGCTGCGTTTGCGGGCGTACTTGAGTGCCACGATCGCTTGAGCATCGTGCTCTCGCATTACCATCTAGACCACGTGTCCGGTTTGATGTATCTCAAGCGATTCGTGGCAAACAAGCAGGTGGATGTGTATGGACCGGGCCGTCCCGTGTACCCGCGCACAACAGAGTCCTATTTGCGGGATCTGCTGCAGACGACGTTCTATTCGTCCGGGCCTACCGGTTTTGCGCAAAACGTTCGCTTCTTCGACTATGGCGGAGAGGACTTTGCGGTGGGGGAGGTCACCATACATGTGCGCCCTCAGTATCATTCGGCCTCTTCATTCGAGCTTCGCCTGGACGACGTGCTTACGTATGCCACGGACACGCGCTTCGATGCCCAAGACTGGGCCGGCTATCCCACGACAAAGGTACTGCTGCATGAGTGCTGGCAGCTCACAGAGGAAGACGCCCGGCACAGTAGCGTCAGCGCGCTTGTGACGGGTATTCCCCACGACGTCTTTGACCGTGTGGCGCTTATCCACCAAAATCCGGCATGGGACGAGCGTGAGCGCGAGCAGGTGACAGAGGTGGCTGCCATGCGCGGCTTTGAGCTGGCTACGGATGGGATGCACATTCCCTTGGAATAATGTGCGCCCTTTTGTGCTGTGGTTTTCGCGACGTTCTTTTGTAGCTGCGAGCTAATGAATCTATGCGGGCGTCCAAGTAATCTCATGAATGAGGAAGGCCGCAAAAGAAGGGAGCCGAGCTACTCAAAGAACTCTCCCGAGAAGAACTCGTCAAGTGAGACATCGAGCCCGTGACAAATACGCTCAATATTGACTGCCGAGACGTTGCGTTTGCCTGTCTCGACTTCGGCAAGGTATGAGCGTGACAGATCGATGGCGTAGGCAAGCTTGTCCTGCGATATGCCCTTGTTAGCGCGAAGCTGCTTGATGCGCAGGCCAATGCGAACTCGTATATCGACCGTATCCATGAGAGCCCTCTCGTTTGGAGTTCTCTCTCATGGTTTCCCTTTCTTACAAAAAAGC
The DNA here is from genome assembly GCA_017513965.1 of Atopobiaceae bacterium. Classification (GTDB taxonomy): domain Bacteria; phylum Actinomycetota; class Coriobacteriia; order Coriobacteriales; family Atopobiaceae; genus RUG440. The sequence continues at coordinate 7,999 of JAFWMI010000119.1, read as the reverse complement.
TACCTCGATATACGTGACTATTTGTTATGGCGAGCTGAAATGAAGGGTATGGAATCGGCGAAGGGAAGGATTATGAAACGAATAATCGCTTGTACGTTGACGGGTGTGTTAGCACTCGGCATGGTCGGCTGTGGTAGTGGCAAGTCGGCCAAGAGCGATCAGGCGGTGGAGGAGGCGAAGACCGAAGCATCCCAAGGTGAGGAGAAGAAAGATGAGGCGGAGGGTATAAAGATGCCCGCCCCGGCAAGCAAGCTCAAGGGTAAGCAGTATGAGGACGTAGTAACCCAGCTCGAGGAAGCAGGGTTTACGAATATCAAGCTAAAGGAAGATGCGGATCTGACTACAGGTTGGCTCCATGACGACGGTGAGGTTTCTTCCGTATCGGTAAACGGCGACGATGAGTTTGATGCCGACACGCCCTACAAACCCGATTCCAAGATACTGATCGTCTACCACACATTTGCAGAGAAGACAGAGAAGGACGAAGCGTCGAAGTCCAAAGAGAAGAAGGAAGAGAGTACGTCGCAGAAGCAATCGGATGAATCTGACGCCAAGGAGAGCGTTGACGAGTCGGCTATACGTCCAGAGTTCCAAGAGGCCATGGACAGCTATGAGGCGTTTTTTGATGAGTACGTCGACTATATGAAGTCCTACCAAAACGACCCAACAAACGCGGAGCTGTTGATGGGGCTGTCGGACATGATGGCCAAAGAGTCGGAGATGCTCAAAGAATTTGACGATTGGGAGAATGACGAGGACATGACGACTGCTGAGGCGGCATATTACTTGGAGGTGCAGTCGCGCGTAACCGCAAAGCTTGCGGAAGTGGCGTAGAAGTAATCGGCATTGCAGGCCGGCACAATACGGATGGCAGGTTGACTTTGCAGGCGGGGCACTGTCGCTGGTGCCCCGCTTGCATTATTCCATATGAGCCATCGGCAATTAACCGCATACCGTCTGTGGATGTGTGTGTCCATGTATGGCTGATACCCGTTACACATAGATGCAAGGTGAATGACAGGGAGAAGGGGGCAATTATGGCAGACCAGTTTATTACCAGCTTTGACGGGACCCAGCTCTACTACAACGCCGAGACTTCGGCCGACAACAAGGCCGTAGTCGTTATGGTGCACGGCTTGGCCGAGCACCAAGGTCGCTACGACTACGTGGCCCAAAAGTTCCATGAGGCGGGCTACGGAACCTATCGCTTTGACCATCGTGGTCATGGAAAGTCGGAGGGTGAGTGCGCGTATCTCTCGGACTACAACGAGTTGCTCGACGACACCAACGTGGTGGTGGATCGTGCCATCGAAGAGAATCCGGGCAAGTCCGTGTTCCTCATGGGCCACTCGATGGGCGGGCTTACGGTGGCGCTGTATGGGGCCAAGTACCCCGACAAGAAGCTTGCGGGCATCATCACCAGCGGCGCGCTCGTCTCTGAGGAGAAGAACCTCTTCGCGTCGGTGCCCGCAGGTCTCGATCCGCACATGCAGCTGCCCAATGAACTAGGTGATGGCGTGTGCTCGGTGGATGAGATTCGTGAGTGGTACGTGCAGGACCCCCTCAATCGAAAGAGCTTTGCTGTGGGACTCGTGTACGCCTGCATCGAGGGACTCGCGTGGTTTAGCGGCGCGGTGGTGAACTTCGCGTATCCGGTGCTCATCACGCACGGCGAGAACGACGGACTCGTGGGCAATCACAACGCCCCGTTCCTTTTTGAGCATGTTTCATCAAAAGATAAGCAAATGAAGATCTATGGCAACCTGTTCCATGAGATACTTAACGAGTACTGCCGGGACGAGGTGATTGAGGACTACGTGCGTTGGATGGACCGGCGCGCTTAGTTGGAACGGAGAGGAGCGGATTGTAATGGCTTACACACCACAGATTTCGCAGGCGGCGAGGGACTTTCAGGGACGCATGTTCGGCGGGACTGGTTTTCCGCTGGCGACGACCGACCCCGAGCTCGTGGAGCGATTTGCCAACTTCGCCTTTGACGAGGTAGTGGCAGCGACCGACCTTCCCGATCGCACGCGCTTTATGTGCTGGCTTGCCACATGCCTTGGCTGCCAGGGCATAGACGAGTTCCGTGTGCTGCTGGCCGGAGCGCTCAACATGGGCGTGGAGCCGGTCTCTGCGCGCGAGATCGTGTATCAGGCGGTTGATTACTTGGGCATGGGTCGCGTGTTTCCGTTTGTGCGCGCCATGAATGAGGTGTTTGAGGCGCAGGGCATCGCACTGCCGCTTGAGGCGCAGGCAACGACCGAACCGACGGACGAGAGCCGTCGTGCGGGCGGCGAAGAGGCACAATGTTCGGCCTTTGGCGAGCACATGCGCGGCTATTACGACCGCGGTAACCCCGATTATCCGCAGATCAACCAGTTCCTCGTAAAGAACTGCTTTGGTGACTTCTATACGCGTGGCGGGCTTACCATAGCAGAGCGCGAGCTCATGACCTTCTGTTACCTCGCTGCTCAGGGTGGTTGCGAGCCGCAGCTCAAGGCCCATGTTGCGGGCAACGTACACTGTGGCAATACGCGCGAGATGCTCTTGGCCGTGGCGAGCTCCAACTTGCCATTCATTGGCTATCCGCGCACGCTCAATGCGATAGCGGCTATCGAGGCAGCTACCGCAGAATAGCAACAAAGGGGCACCCCTCAATAATCTTGCGACCAAGGCGACGGTCCCCTCGCATGCGAGAGGACCGTCGCCTTGGTTTCGTACGAGTCTGTGCGTGCTAGATGAGACCGAGGTGCTTGAAGGCGTTGAACAGGCCGTCCTCGTTTACGTCATCGGTAATGTAGTCGGCCGCCTCTTTGATTTCTGGCCCACCGTTGCCCATGGCCACGTTAAAGGCGCACAGCTCAAACATCGAGAGGTCGATTTTTGCGTCACCAAAGCTAATGGTGTCTGCTTGGCTAGCACCAAGGTGCTCGAGCAGCACCTCAATGGCGTGCTTCTTGGTGATGCCCTTGGGGCCAAGGTCGCCAAAGAGGGCCTGCTCGTCCTTACCGCCCCAGGTGTTGGCCTCCATGTCGGGGAACTCCACCTTGGAATCCAAGTGATCCTGGTACGAGGAGAGAATAAAGCTCACCTTGTTCACGTCGTCGCGATACAGGTCGTCGGTGCGGATCATGCTGTTAACGAAGTTCTGTCCGGCGTTCTTGGCAGCCTCTTCATCGGCGCCCTTGCCCATGGCATAGCGGTACATGACTTCCGGAGCCTGCTCAACAAACCAGCTGTTAATGTACATCCCACTGTTGGCCTCAAGATAAAAGCCCAAATGACGCTCATTGCACCAGTCAACGATGTGCTTTACTTGGTCGACGGTAAGCGCTTGGTGCATAACCACTTCGTCCGCATCCTCCACGTAGCCACCGTTGGCGCCTATCATGCCGTCGAGCTCGGGAAGATCGCGCTGCGCTATCTCGGCCTTGGAGCATCCCGTACAGATGTATACCTTGTGGCCATTGGCGCGTGCCATATCCACGGCGCGGGCTGCCGACTCCGGGCACTTGGCATCGTAGTCAATGAGGGTACCGTCTACGTCCAAAAACACGATCTTGCTCATGAAGGCTCCTTTCGATGGGTGCATGGTTTCATGCTAACATGACTTGGTGCATTATTACGGACCGCACGAGGATGCGAAACGAATTGAAAGGTGGCTATCGTGGCTGCAAGTGGCAATGACTGGAACTCGCTCATGCAAACCAAGCGTGCGCGCATGTTCCTCTATGGCATCTGTGTCTTCTTTTGTGTGGTATATGCGGTTGACGGCCTGATTGAAATGTTTACTCCCGAGCGCGCCGCAAAAATGATTGAGATAATGGGGCAGCCCGGCTATTACGCCATGACCATCATCCGCACCATTGTGCTGCTTGCCACGGGCGTTGCCTTTGGCCGCATGGTCATAAAGATTTCGAACGAAGAGGATAAGTAGCACGCAAAAAGGTGAGTGCAGCCATTTTGACCAGAACCACCCAACCACAAGCGCCCCTTGTTTCCACAAAGAAACAAGGGGCGTCTGCTACCACAACGTTTGGCTCAGGCCAAGAGGCTAGAACTGAGCGGCGAGCTCCTCGGCGAGCGCATCCAGCTGTGCACGGGAGTCGTCGTTGAGCGAGCCCTTAATGGTGGCATTGTGCTCGGTAAACGTGATGTTGGCACACTTCTCCATGAGTGCGCGCATTCCCTTGGTGGCTGTTGGCATCCACGTTCCGTTCTCAACAAATGCGACGGTGCGCTTTTGGAAAGCGTGGTCGATTAGGTGGTGAATGAACTGCTCCATGGCAGGGAAGACGCCACCACAGTATGTGGTGGTGGCAAGCACCAAATGCCCATGGCGGAAGGCATCCTCTACGGCCTCGGCCTGGTCGTCGCGTGCAAGGTCGGTTACCACGACGCGTGGGCAGCCCTTCTCCTTGAGCTGTTGCTCTAGGTAGGCGACTGCTTCCTTTGTGTGGCCGTAGACGCTGGAGTAGGCAATAACCACACCGGCGGTTTCGACGTCGTACGCAGACCATGTTTGATATTGGCCAAGGTAGTGCTCGAGGTTCTTTGAAAGAATCGGTCCGTGCAACGGACAAATCACCTGAATGTCGAGCTTCGTGACCTTGGCGAGCGCCTTTTGCACGGGTGCGCCAAACTTGCCTACGATGCCAAAGTAGTAACGACGGGCTTCGCAATCCCAGTCCTCGTCCACATCAAGCGCACCAAACTTACCAAAGGCGTCGGCGGAGAACAGGACCTTGTCGGTGGCGTCGTAGGTGAACATGACCTCTGGCCAGTGCACGTTGGGCGCTGCGATAAACGAAAGCTCCTTGGAGCCCAGCGAGAGGGTGCTGCCCTCCTTGATTATCATATTGCGGCCTTCGAATTTGGTGCCAAAGTAGTTTTGCATCATGTTGAAGGCGCCAACGCTGCCCACAATCGTAGCCTCGGGATAGCGCTCGGCAAACGTGGTGATGTTGGCGCTATGGTCGGGCTCCATGTGTTGCACGATGAGGTAGTCGGGCGTACGGCCATCCAGCACTTCCTCGAGCTTTGCCAGCCACTCGTCGCCAAAGTTCGCTTCGACGCTGTCCATAACCGCGATCTTCTCGTCCACCAGAACGTAGGAGTTGTAAGCCATGCCATTGGGCACGATGTACTGACCCTCAAAGAGGTCGAGCTCGTGATCGTTTACGCCAATGTAGTAAATGCCGTCTGCAATGTGCATGTTCTGCTGCCTTTCCGTTGAGAACCCGTGCGGTAAAAGCATACCCGCTTTGGCCTACAGATTCCAGCATGTGGCGTATCCTTCATTAGCATTGTGCTGGACGGTTTTGTAGTATGGCGTTGTGGATGCTTAACTGACGACGGGAGGGCGTTATGGATCGAACACGTTGGTACAAGGATGCCGTGTTCTACCAGATTTGGCCCCGTAGCTTTTGCGATGGCAACGGCGACGGCATCGGTGATTTGCAAGGCGTGTTACAGAAATTGGACTACATTGCGAGCTTGGGCGTAACCGGCATTTGGTTTAGCCCGCTGTATCCGAGCCCGCAAGCCGACTTTGGCTACGACATTGCCAACTATTACGACATCAATCCCGAGTACGGCACACTCGACGATTTTAAGCAGGTGCTGGACGGCGCGCATGAGCGAGGCATGCGGCTGATAATGGATCTGGTGGTAAACCACACGTCGGACGAGTGCGATTGGTTTGTGCAGAGTCGTGCCTCAAAAGACAACCCCTATGCCGACTGGTACATCTGGCGTGATGGAAAGACGCCCGGCTCGCCCGATGAAGGTGGAACGCCGCCCAACAACTGGGACAGCCTGTTTGAGGGAGGCGCGTGGGAGTATGAGCCCAATCGTGACCAGTGGTACCTGCACATCTTTGCCAAGAAGCAGCCCGACCTCAACATGGACAATCCCGCCGTGCGCGCTGAGGTGGAGAACATCATGCGCTTTTGGCTGGACATGGGCGTTGATGGATTTAGGGAGGACGTGATCACCTACATTAGCAAGGTGCCCGAGCTCCCCAACGACAATCCGCTCAAACCAGCGGCGCGTGGCATGCGCTTCTATGACCACGGCCCTCGTGTGCACGAGTATCTGCAACAATTCCGGCAAAATGTGTTGAACGCGTACGATTGCATGACGGTGGGCGAGGCTCCGATGATCTCTCCCGCGAAGGCGCTCGAGTACTGTGCGGAGGGTCCTCAACAGGAGCTGGACATGGTGTTTACGTTCGAGCATATGTTGGCGGATTGCCTGTTTACCGACTGGCTACCACGGCCCTTCGACCTGCGCCAATACAAGAGGGCGCTTGGACGTTGGCAGACGGGATTGGCGGAAGACGCATGGAATGCGCTGTACATCGAGAACCACGATCACCCGCGTATTATTAGCCGCTACGGAAGCGAGGAGTATAGGGAGGAAAGTGGTAAGTCGCTTGCCTGCAGCTACTTGTTCTTGCGCGGAACGCCCTTTGTGTATCAGGGGCAGGAGATTGGCATGACAAACACGCATCTGGAGCGCATCGAAGACTCCGTTGATGTGTCGACCTTCAATCAGGTTCGTCGCCTGCAGACGATTGGCGTGTCTGAAAGTGCGTGCCTCCAGCTTGTTAACCGCGCGTCTCGCGACCATGCCCGTACGCCCATGCAATGGAGTGCACGGCAGGGAGCAGGCTTTGTGGGAGGGGACGGCACGGCGGAACCATGGTTCCCAATCAATTCCAACTTTCAGGACATAAACGTTGAGGCGGCGGAAGATGACCCCAACTCGCTCCTGGCGTTCTATCGTGAGGCCATCGTACTGCGTCGCAGGCTGCCCGTTATACGCGAGGGTCGCTATCGCGAGTTCAAGCGACAGAGCCATACGATTTTTGCCTATGCGCGGGAGATGCCGGGGCAACGCGTGCTGGTGGTTTGCTCGTTCACGGACAAGCTGTCGTTTTTCTCGGCAGCCAAGGAGTACGACCTCGCCAAGGGAGAGCTGTGCCTGTGCAACTATGAGGATGCCCATGCAGAGGACAATGCGTTCTTCTTGCGTCCGTATGAGTGTCGAGTGTACCTGTTTGAGGAGTAAGCACTAAGTCCTTCGTTGGGTGTTGCATAAGAATTGCAATAGAAAAGCGCAGGGCCATCGCCTTGCGCCTTTCTCAATGCGTTTTTCTAAAGCACGTCTTAACCGAGTGGACTCCCGGAGCGCTGGAAGTTGTAGATGGAGCCGTATCCAATGCCCGCAGCTGGATTGTGTGCCTCGACCGTAACACCGCCACCAATACAGAGACCAACATGGCCAGGGCGCCAAACAATGTCGCCATACACGGCCTCGCTGGCAGGCTTGTTGCAGAATTGCTCCTGATAGCTGTCGGAGTAGCCTACAAAATAGCCGATTGAGTCGTATGCGGCCCCAGTCAGACCGGAGCAGTCAAAGGTGTCTGGTCCGTGGGTAGCCCACACGTATGCCTTGCCTACCTGCGCGAGCACGTAGTTGACCACGGACGTGCGTGCCGCCATGTTGGAAAGGCCGCTCGAAGGCGATGCAGCCTCGCCGCTGTCGCCCATCGTGTCTTCCTCCGGCTCCTGCGGTTCCTCCTGCTCCGGCTGCTGCTCTTCTTCTGCTGGCTCTTCGGGCTGTTGCTGTTCCTCAGGTTTTTGCTCCGGCTCCTTCTCCTGCTCTTCAACGGTTGCCGGGCGCTCTTGTTGCTGATTGTTGCTCGGCTTTGTCTCGGTTTTGGATGAGTCCACGGTCGTCTGCGCGTCGTCCTGCACGTCCGCCACACCGGTTTGCGTGGATCCTCCAGCTGCCTCAAGTGTGGCTTCCGCCTCTGCGCGGGCTGCCTCGGCCTTGGCAGCGGTTTCGGCTGCAAGGGCTTCCCGCAGCTCGGCAGAGAGCCCCGCCACGTACGACTCTGCCTGCGCGGCGCTTGCCTGGAGTTGGGTCTTCTGTGCCTCCTGCTCGTCGCGAAGCTGCTCGAGCGATGACTTCTGCTCTTCGAGCGACG
>JAFWMI010000118.1 GCA_017513965.1 Atopobiaceae bacterium | reverse complement strand
TTGCCGCCTGGTTAATGCCGACCATCCAGCTGCCATCGTAGAACGCGTCGCCGAAACGCGGGTCCCAATCGTCCATGTAGTACATGCCGCGTGTCCAATCGCGTGGGACGAAAGCGTTCACCGGATGTTCACCCGGATGCTGCGCACAAAACGCGGCGGTCTGGTCGGCGAGCAACTTTTGCAAGCCGCCGAACAGGCCGAACAGGTAGCTATGCGACGCGTACCATGCCGGATAGGCCGTCACCTCGTCTTGCTGCAAAAACGAATGCGCGACGATGTAGCCGTCATACCAGGCGAAGGTGCCGGCGTTTTCCTGGGCCTCTTCGGGAGTCACGCGGAACAGGGGCGGATCTTCCAGCACGCACGCCTTGACGTGCCCCGTATCATGGGCGGCGATATAAGCCGCCAGGATGCCACCCGAAGAATGGCCGGACACCAGGTAATCGCCTCCGATGACCTGACCCGCGAACGAAATCAACGCATCGCCGTTTGCCGCGCATGTGTACAGCGCCGGTTCGTGCGCCGACTCGCCATGCCCGAAGCAGTCGACGGCGAACACGTGATGGCGCTTTGACAGCTCGGGCAGCACGCTGGCGTAGTCCTCCCATTCCATGCCCTGACCGTGAACAAGCATGAGCGCCGGCCCGTTGGCGGGGCCTTCCGCGTAGTTGATGGTCGCCCCGTTTACCGTCATCTGCTTTTCCGCGAAGCCCGCTCCGAACGCCTTGGAGATCAGCCGCTCTTCGGCGTGTAGGTTGTTGTCGCAGTAAAGGCCGACGACAACGCCTGCCGCCACCAAGACGATGCTCGCGACGACACCAGTTATCTTCAACGCTTTGTGTCCTTGCCCCTTCGTCATTTCGCGACCCTCCTCGCCGCGGCCATAACCGCCTCCACGCCCGCCATGAAGTCAGCTTCTTTGCACAGCGCAAGCCCCTTCCCCTCTTCGCCAAGGGCCACGAGCCTGTCTCCAGGTTTGATGCCGAACAGGTCGCGCGCCTCTTTGGGAATGACAACTTGCCCACGTTCGCCAACTCTCACGGTACCGAACAGGTGCTTGCCGCGCGGCGGGGCGGCGATGCCCATTCCGCCGCCATCGAAGGATACCAACATGTCGAGCGTCGTACCGAGCGTCTCGGCGAGCGCTGCTGCGTGTTCGAGATCGGGCGATGTCTCACCCGATTCCCATTTTGCCACCGTCTGGCGCGACACGCCGACTGCTTCCGCCAGCTGCTCTTGCGTGCGCCCGACGGCCATCCGCGTTGCCAGTATGTTGTCAGCGATGCTCATGTTTGCGCCATTCCTTTCATGGAGGCAAGCGATCGATTCGTCTTGTCGCGTGTTACGCCACTTCAAAAATCAAGTCGAACTCCACGGTCTTGCCTGTAGGGCCCTGCGTGACGGGAAACCATCCCGCATAGCACGCTCCCGCGGTGGCTTTACGGTCGATGATTTCTCGGTGACTTTCCATGTCGTCATTCATCGCGCGGTTGTTCTTGTCGACCTGCACCAGTATGTACTCGTATTTCATAGTACGTCATTTCATACTATTCGTACCTTGTATGAAAGGGTACGACGTCACGAACTGGCATACCACCAACTAAACCCGGCAATATTAGGCGAATCGTGTTGCGAATGGTTTCCATCGCACATGATTGAAGTACTGGGCGGCAAGCACGTGGTTGACATCCGACCGTACGGCGTCGCGCGCCACCCCATGTACAGCGCCACGCTGGTGCCGTTCCTCACACCCCCGAGCACCGAATCACGCAGCGCCATCATCGAGGCCTAACCAACCGGGCTGGCCGCAGATCACGCCATGGCAAAGGAAAACTCGGCCCATTCGCAGCTTCCCGAACGCCTAGGCTTGTCTCGAGGGACACCACGCAGGACACTAAGCCCGAGGAAAACACCCGGCTTTTGACGAGACTCCCACTTTTGGTGTCCTATTTGGGTGTCCCGTTTAGTGTCCTAAACAAAACAGGTAGACGGTTTATCCCATCTACCTGCGAGAATTTGGTGGGCGTTACAAGATTTGAACTTGTGACCTCTTCCGTGTCAGGGAAGCGCTCTCCCCCTGAGCTAAACGCCCATATGTTGTGCCGCTCAGGCAACGAAGGTAAGTATAAGGCATCGCAAGGCCTAAGGCAACAACTTTTTCCATTCACTTTTGCATGCCGACAACTTGCGTGGCCATGCGTGGCCACGCGCCTTGACGGGATGTCCACCGCTGCGGGTTTATCATGCCGCAGCGGTGGACATCCCGTCAAAAGCGAACCGCACCGGTCGCAAAGCCGGCAAAAACAACCCGCAGCGGTCGCGATCCCATCAACGCCCACCCGCAGCGGTCGCGATCCCATCAACGCCCATCCGCAGCGGTCGCAATCAGAGCCAGCCCACTACAGGAACCGGTACCGCACCGTACGCAGGCCCCACTCGTCGGCTGTGGACGCGCCAAACGCCTGGAATATCGCGGGGGTCAGATCGAGTCCTCGGTTGCCGCCATCCATGTCGCCGCAGTCGGTTATGGTGGCGATTATCGTCATCCCCATGTACTCAATCTGAATCTTCATGCCATAGAAGCGCGCGGGGCTAATGGACATGGGAAGCGCCACCGTAGGCACCGACTCGTCGAGCGGAATGCCCGATGCCGTGGCCGTCGTTCCCGGAGGGTCGTTGTCCGCGATGGTGTACGCAGACGCAATGCACTCGATCCAGTCCCCCGCCGCGCTGGTGTCGGTCTCCTCCTGCGCCGGCTCGGGTTCCGCGGGCTCAGGCTCGGGTTCCGGCTCCGGCTCTGGCTCTGGCTCCGGCGCAGGCTCCTGCGCTGACGCATCGCCCTGGTCTTGAGCATCGCCCTGTTGTGCCGGCTCCTCCTGCTGGGCATTCGGTTCCTCGGCACCCGTCGCCCCGGCTTCTGCCTCCTCCTGCGCCTGCGTCTTGCGTGCGAGCTCCGCCGCCTCTTCGCGCGCGATGCGCTCGGCGTCCGCCTTCTCCGCCTCGGCAGCCTTGCGCTTGCGCTCGGCCTCCGCCTGCTTGGCGATCTTGGCCAGCCGCGCTTCCTCGGCCTCACGCTCCTGCTGCTCGAGCGTCGCGGCTCGCGCCATAAGCGCGTCCACGGTTTGGGAGACCTCCTCGTAGGCCGCATCAAGCTCCTCGGCGACGCGCCTGCGCTCCGTACGGGCCTCCTCGATGTGGTTCATCTGCTCGGTGAGCTGTTCCTTGTCGTCCTTGAGCTGCTCCACGCACTGCGTCTCCCACTCGGTCACCTTTTGCGCGTAGTACAAACGCGACACAAACTCGTCGAGCGTCTTGCTCGAGAGCGCAATGTCGGCAATGCTCGGCGCGCCCCACCGGTAGGTGGTGCTCACCATGTGTGCCAAGGAGCCACGGTCCTCGATGAGCGTGCCCTGCAGCTCGATGGACTGCTCGGCAAGGTCGTCGATCTGACGATCGCACTCGTCGAGCTCGGCCCGGTTTTGCGCCATCTGCTCGCTCAGCTCCTCCAGGCGCGCATGCTCTTTATCCGCCTGCGCCCGCACCTCGCTGGAAGTCTCGGCCCATGCAGGAGGGGCGGCAACCGCACTGCCCAGCGCAAGCGTCGCGCCCAGCATCGTGGCCCCCACCACCGTGCCCCAATGTCTACGAACCAATCGCATCCAAGAATGCCTTTCCATACCGCTTGAGCTTAACCTTGCCCACGCCCGAAACACGCAACAGCTCTTCCTCGGTGCCTGGACGATACCGTACCATACCCCGAAGCGTAGCATCGGAGAATACCATATATGGGGGCAGCCCCGCCTCCTGTGCCAACTGCTTGCGCAATGCCCTGAGCCGCTCGAACAGCGCCTCGCCCTCTTCCTCGTTTGCGCCCGTTACGTGCGGCTCTGCGTCAAACGACGAGACGACCGCGTACGCATGCCGCGGTTCCTCCCATCCGCACACCGAGCAGGACGTACACCGTTCCCCCACATCTCCAAGGTCCTGGCCAAAGTAGCGCAGGATGCGTTTGCGAAGGCACGTGTCGCTCATGGCATAGCCGATCATGCCGCCCAGGAGCCGCTTGCGCGTTTGCATGAGCACGGCGCACTCGTCCTCCGTGGCCTCGGGCGGAAACTCCGCACGGTCTATGAGGAAGTTGGCCGTACGAATGTCGCCCTTGCTCCAAAGCAGGTGGCACTCCGCCTCTTCCCCGTCCCTGCCCGCTCGACCCGCCTCCTGGTAGTAGGCCTCCAACGACAGCGGCAACCCGTCGTTTACCACGAAGCGCACGTTCGACTTGTCTATGCCCATGCCAAAGGCGTTGGTGGCAACCATCACCTGCACGTCGTCGTTGGCAAACTGCCTCTGCGCCTCGGAGCGCTCCTCGTTGCTAAAGCCCGCATGGTAGGCAGCCGCGGAGAAGCCCTCCCGCTCGAGCTCCTGCCAAATGGTCTCGACACGCTTGCGAGTCATCGCATACACAATGCCCGTTTGCCCCCGATGGCGCCTGAGATAGGCCGCCAGCCACCTCAGGCGCTCCTTGGGCGTTAGCTCGTGCGTCGCCAGCCGTAGGTTGGGCCTGTCGAATCCGCTCACCTGCACCACGGGATCCACGAGTCCCAACAGGTCCGTCACGTCCCGCCGCACGTGGTTCGTGGCCGTGGCGGTGAGCGCCATCACCACCGGACGCTGGGGCAGCGCCTCGATGAACGTCTTTATCTGCCGGTATGCAGGGCGAAAGTCCTGCCCCCACTGGCTCACGCAATGTGCCTCGTCCACCGCCACCAAAGGGATACGCGCCTGAGCGGCAAACTCCAGGAACAGGGGGTCCTGCAAGCGCTCGGGCGCCACGTACATGAGGTCGTACCAACCCGCCAGCGCACGTCGCAGCACCTCGGGTCGCACGTACGGCTTGAGCGTGGAGTTGAAGTACGACCCTCGTATGCCCGCCTCGCGAAGGGAGCGCACCTGATCGTCCATGAGCGAGATGAGCGGCGACACCACGAGGGCGAGGCCGTCCATGAGCACGGCTGGCACCTGATAGCATACCGACTTACCAGCGCCCGTGGGCATAACTGCAAGGGCGTCTCTACCCGCAAACGCCGCCTCCACCACAGGCACTTGGCCCGGACGGAACTCGGCGTACCCAAAGTGCTCCTCAAGCGCCTGGCATGCGTCGTCTATGGTAGGTTGCGGCATCTTGCGCCCTCTCCAACATCGTCTCCAGATGGCTCTCCATCATACCGCCTGGCAGGTACAGCAGGTTGACCCAATGAGGCTACGGCTGCTACAATTATAGCTACAGGCTGTAGCTTCTAACAGGGAGATTGCATGTCGGCCATGGCACAGCTCAACATTCGCATGGAACCCCAGCTCAAGGCTGCTGGTGACGAGGTTCTTGCGCGACTGGGCATCACCCCAACACAGCTCGTTCGCGCCCTGTGGATGAAGGTATCTCGCGGGGCGGAGGCACTCGATCAAATCGTCGCTGCTTTGGCACAGGAACCAGCGGCGATAGGCATTGCTGAGTCGACTAGCCACATCAGCACCAAGGACGACCCATTCGAGAATCGCCTGACTACGTTCTACCAAGAGCACGGGTTTGACTATTCGGCTTACTCATCTCCCACGGACGACGAGTGGGAGGAGTTGCTGTTGCAAGAATGGGCCGAACGCGAGGGCAAGGGGCTTGTTCAGCATGCCCAATAACGCTCTGTGTCTTCTGCTCGATACCAACATATGGCTCGAGAAGTACCTTCCGTGGCGCACGGATCACGACACGGTGCTCGCACTCCTCAGAGAGGCACGCTTGCAAGAGGTCTCGATCGCTTTCCCAGCTCAATCGGCCCTCGATGTCTACCAACGTGTTCGCATCGAAAACAAGAGATGGGCACGCGACAACGGGCGCCTCAGCGAATCCATGGCGCAGGCGATCAAGCGTCTGGCATGGGACTGCGTTAACGACATGCGCGAAATCGCCACTGCCATCCCTGTGGACTCAAGTGACTTGTATTTGGCGTGCAAGCATCGCGACATACACGATGACCTAGAGGATGACCTCGTTCTTGCCGCCTGCCAAAGGGCGCACGCAAGCTACCTGGTCACGAACGATCGCAAGCTGTTGGCGCATAGTCCCATAGATGCCGTTACGCCCAAATCCATGACTGAACTTCTGCGCGCGGGAATCGCCCACGGCACGCCTACGCCTACCGAGAACACGGACTACCTGCTTGCCTGGCTCAAGACCCTATAACCGGCCGCAAGGGTGCGCGTCCTGCCGCCGCGCGCGTCAGTGACGCCGTTTGCAGCGGCAGGACGCGCAGCTCATGGCTCGAGCCACGCTTCACGTGCCGTCATTCGCCCGTCCCGCTCATGCGCCTCCAATC
>JAFWMI010000117.1 GCA_017513965.1 Atopobiaceae bacterium | reverse complement strand
TTGATAATCAGTGTTATGTAAAGTACGAGTTTGATAAGAATCACACTCTTGTTAGCAGCCCTCTCCCGTTCAAATTCGAGCGTGAGAGGGCTTTTGTATGTGTTTCTACATACATTAATGTGCGCTGAGTTCGCTATAATGTGTTTAGTAGCGTAAGGAATCTCAGAGGAGTCGTTGCAATGCAAGGCAAGATAAACATAATCCTTGTGCTTGCGGCCATGTTCATCGCTATAGCGGTGATTATTTGGGCAGTCGTTTTTTCCTTTAAGGACCTGTCCACTGTTTGGTATTGGTGATGCTTGCCTGTCCTCGTGTACTAATCTGGAGCGACGCACAGCCGGCGCAGCATGATGTGGCATTCGTCTTCGTATGACCCACTACCGCTCATAACGACGAGGATCTCGTCTAATGCTTCTAAGCGCGTATTGCCTTTGGCAACGCTCTCTATGCCCGCATGGCGTACGGTAACGACAAGCGCTCCCTCGGGCCAATGGATTTCGCGAATCTCGTGGCCCTCAACAGCAGATCCTGGTCCAATAACATAAGTATGAATGGACTTGGCGCCTTGCGATGCCTCAAGGTCGGGGCTGCCTTTCTTTTGATTGCCAACCAAGCGATCATACAGGTGCTCATAGAACGGCTCGTTCTTTGTTAAACCTGAAACCACGTACGAGATGATGGAGACGATGGTAGTCGCCAGCAAGGCCTCGAGGCTTCCCGTCAATTCGAACACAAGCACGACGGCTGTTACCGGTGCCTGAATTACGGAGGCAAAGAGACCCGCCATGCCCAATACGATGAAGCTGTTCTGGTAGGCTCCCGAGAGGTCCCCCAGCTGCATGGCGCATATGCCGTATATCGCGCCAAACAGCGAGCCCATAACCACAAGCGGAAAGAGGGTGCCCCCTGGTGCGCCGGAAGCAAAGCAGATGGCGGTGAATAGATACTTGCCAACGAGCAGCAGCACGAGAGCGACCAAGGACTCCCCTTGCACGTGCATAATGCGTTCGACGATGGCGTCGCCGCCACACATGAGGTCGGGCAACACAAACGCCATCACACCCGCGAGTGCAAACGGAACTGCGTAGCGCACATACGGCAAGCGCTGTTCAAGTGGACCGAATACCCGGTCTTGCAGGAAGAACATGCCACGATTGTGAATGGCGCCCGCCAAGCCGCACATCACACCGAGTAGCAGCACGAACAAATACAGCTGGTGCGGAATCGTGGCAAAGTTGCCAAACTGGATGAGTGGCTTAACACCGAGCACATGCGACGACACGAAGTCTGCCACTACGGAGGCGGTCATAACCGATATGACCAACGAGGCGGAGAACTCCTTGTGTATTTCCTCAATGGCAAATAGGACGCCGGTGAGCGGGGCGTGGAAGGCGGCGGACATGCCTGAGGCGGCACCGCAGGTAATCAACAGGCGTTCGCGATTCCTGTTCTTGCCGAGTGCCTTGCTCACGCCCTTTCCAGCCATGCCGCCTAGCTGAACCGAAGGGCCCTCTCGGCCCAGCGAGAGGCCTGCCAAGGCGCACAACGTACCCTCGATGAACTTTATGGGAAGCACCCGATGCCAGGGCATGTTGATTCTGCCAGCAACCTCGGCGTCGATTTGTGGAATGCCCGATCCCTGGGTGAACGGCTCAAACATTACGAGCCATCCTACCGCGAAGCAGAGGATGGCTAGCACTACAAACCACATAAGGAACCAAAGACCCTGTCCACGCAAAAACGTTGTCGCCAGCCTGAGCAATTCCTCTGCGTGCGAAAGAGCAAAGCGATAGAACGCAATGGTCATACCGCCTGCCAAGCCCACCAGTGCGCCTTCCCCAACAAGTTGTAGGCGTTGCCTACGCGAGAGGTGTAGGTCCAGAGGAGCTTCGATGCGCCTTGTCGATCTTTGAGCGTGGAGAGTAATGGGTATCACTACCCAACTTTCACCAAGGTGTATACCTCTTGGTCAAACTCTTTGCCAATGATCTCGCGCGGACCGAGGAACGCGAGTTCGAGTATGAACGCAAAGCCAACTACCTCTGCGCCGGTCTTCTCGATAAGCTTTGCCGTTGCAACGGCGGTGCCTGCGGTCGCAACAAGGTCGTCTACGATGAGCACCTTATCGTTTGGGCTGAGGGCATCCTTATGGATTTCGAGCTCGTCCGTGCCGTACTCAAGGGCGTACTTCTCGGAGAAAACCTCGCGCGGTAGCTTACCGGGCTTGCGTGCAGGGACAAAACCGGCACCCAGCTTATAGGCCACGGGAGCACCCACCAAAAAGCCTCTTGCCTCAGCGCCGACGATCTTTGTGATTCCTCGCTTCATGAAGTGGTTGGAAATGTCGTCCACCACGGCCGAAAGCCCCTGCTCATCGGCGAAGAGAGGTGTTATGTCCTTGAAGATCACACCAGGCTCTGGATAATCCGGAATGTCAATAATGAGTTTCTCGTAATCAATAAGTGCCATGATATCCCTCCTGTCTTGGTTGGCTACATGCTAGTCAGCCTGATCACCCATAGCCTTAAACGTTTCTCGCAGACTTCTTCGTATGAGCGTCTCGCGCACTTTGCTGGTGAGCGACAACATGCGGTTGAATGCCTGCTTGTATCTTACCTGTTGCTCTGGCGTTGGCTGGGAGCTGCCCGATGCGCTGCGCCCATATACGGTGAGCGCCTGCTCAAACATCCCGCTCTCACGATTTGCCGCTTGGACGTATTGACGAAGGTTGCGAGGCCCTATGCCAAAACGGCGCAATTCGTCACAGGTGCGAATGAGCTGGAAATCGTGTCCATCAACCAAATCGCGGCCATGTGGCGAGCGTCGCATGGCGATGACGCCTGCCTCAGACAACTCACGAACGAAGCTTACGGAAACACCGAGCAGCTCTGGCATTCGACTGAGCGGATGGTACTTCTCGGTAATCTCCTTGGCGTCTGGCGTATCCTCGTCCGGGGACCTGAAGCCATTCACATCGAACGTGGGAACCTCGTCGTTTTGCTGATTGAGGATGGACGAGAGCCCGACTTCCCCTTTTGCAAGCTCCTCCTTGATTACCTGCAGTGGCATAAACCTATTCTTCTGCAGAAACAGAATCGTTTCGAGCCTTCGGACGTCGTGCTGCGAGTAGAGCCGATACCCACCAGGTGTTCGCGATGGATTGAGCAGCCCTTCGTCCTCAAGATACCGGACCTTAGAGACCGACAGGTCTGGATACTGGGCCTGTAATCGCTTTACGACCTTGCCAATGGTGAGATATCCGGCGTCTGGCATAGCTCCCCTACCCCGTCTTCACGCGCGTTCCGCGTCGGCTTGTATGGAACACCATACGAAACGTTCCGATTTGGATCGTCGAACCATCCTTGAGCACGGCCTTGCTCACGATTGCGCCATCCACCCACGTTCCGTTGAGCGAGCCAAGGTCCTCGATGGTGGCGTAGCCAGAGGCAAGGCCAGTGAGGTCAATGTGCGCATGACGTCGCGAAACGGTCATGTCGTTAAGGAACACGCTGTTTTTGGGGTCACGACCAAGTGTGATGTCGTTGTCGTCGAGCGCAAACGTCTCTCCCGACATTGGTCCCTTAACAATGGTTATGGTGCAGCGCGTCGGCGTGGCATCACCCATTAGGTCGGGTATGGTGGAGTCTGCCGACGGCATACGAAATATCTCGGTGGCACCCATGCCAGATCGCTTGGGCTGCATCTATTCTCCCCTCATATGGACGAACGTCACTATAATACTCCATGAAGGCGAAAATCTAAATCATTTGCACGAATCATGCGAACACGCCTCATCTACAGGCAACGCAGTCCATTTCCACCAGCGCGCCCATAGGCAGAGCGCTTACGGCCACCACCGCACGAGCTGGCGCCGGTTGTACGAATCTGCGCGCATACACGTCGTTCATGGCTTCCATGTCCTCCAAGTTCGCGAGGTACACCGTGGTCTGTGCAACGTCTGCCAAGGTGCAGTCAACGGTTTGGAGTATGGTTTCTATGATGTCGATTATTCGCTCGGTTTGCTCTCGAGCATCCCCGTCTATTAGTCTCGTATCGTCATCTGGGTCGTAGGCTATCTGCCCAGAGGCAAAAACGAGTCTTCCGGCCGTCGTACCCTGGGAGTAGGGTCCATGGGCCTCGGGGATGCCAATGCCATTGATTGCGTACTTCATCACACTCCCCTTTCGGTTGCTCCCTCGAGGCCACGCGCGCCGACATAGTCTGGTTGTGCTCTCACGAGGTGCATGGATTCCAACGCGTCTTTGCTCACCCGTATGGCCCCGTCTTGGCTAACGAGCTTCCACCAAGTGGTCCCTTGGTCCAGCATCTCGTTGACGGTCTTGTTCCCGACGGGCGTTGCATACGTAAACGAGAGCATGCTACGCCAAAGAATCACGCTCTTATGTGGGGGAACAAGCAGTAGGTAGGCGTCGTGACGCGCCATCTCTGGCCTCATCACGATGCAAGGAATCTCGTCAAGCATGCAAGCGCGGACCTCACCCTTGCGGGGTAGGTGCTCGCCATCATGCAGATAGTCGCTCAGGAGCTCTGTCGACCGTTTTCCCCAGAGCAAAAACGCCACGTGCGTGTCTGCCACCTCTTCACAGTGAACGCCCGCAAAAGGCGACACGCCGTTTTGTTCGATGCCAGAAAGGAACGAGAGCCACGCATCGAGCACATCAATCCTGGGCGAACGGTCAAAGAACAGGTACTCATGATCTCCGGTCCTCGCCAATAAGGGAATGGAAACAAGCGATCCGTCTCCGGTGAGCACGCCCTCGAAGGCGCAGGCACCTACGGCGAGCTTCTTTCCGGCACAGGCTGCCTCCGCAAATTGAGGAGAAGCATCACCTGATGCGAGCAGCAGGTAGTGTCCGGTGACCTCGGCAAGTACGGCGCCCTCGTGCCACGCATTGGACGCATGCTCGGATTCCTGCGAGTGATAACGAAGAACATGTCCGTTATCGCCAAACTCCGCACCAAGGATGAGGTGCTCATGATACAGCCTCGAACGGATGGCACCGTCAATGTGCGAATCACTCATAGTCGGTCTCCGAAAGCGTCTGTGTATTGTCAAAGAGTGGGAGCGTGAAGGTAGGCCACGAAGAAACGTGAACCGGCTGCGCCTTTGTCCCACTGTATGAGGTGGCGATGTGCCGTTCTGCCTGATACCAATCCGTCCACCCATATACCGTCCCCGGTTCAAGCAGGCGATTGGGTCGTACCAAAACGTTCTTGTATGACACGTCTCCTAACGTGGGCCATCTGGTACCTGTTGCCACGTCCAGGGCAGACAGCACCGTCTTCCTGCCAAGATCGAAGGCAAATGGCTGCAAACGGATCGCCCAGTCCGGATTGCCGAGCTCAACATCTTTGTAGAGCCCGTAAGCCCAATCCATGAGCGCGGCGGTGTCGTCGAACCTGCCCATAACGGTCGTGCAGCCCATGACGGCAGAATAAAGCTGTATGGGGCCTCGGCCAGAAGCGCCCACAAACGTGTAGTTTTCGATGACGGCACCAGTTTTGACGCCTCGGATGCCCTGGTACAAACCAAGGAGGCGATCGGTGGCCTTGAGTGTTTCTGGATATCCGCGAACCGTGGTGGTCACTTCGTTCTTAACGACTGTTTGGCAGATGAAGGGATAATGCTGCATGGCATAGCGTCCCATACGCGCCAGGTCCACGGCGCAGGAGTAGTGTCCGTCCACGTCCATGCCATGCGAATTGACAAAGTGTGTGTGCTCCATTCCAATGCTTTTGGCTTTCTCGTTCATGAGGTTCGCAAATTCCTCTTCGGAGCCGGCCACAAAGCGAGCGACGTTGTATGCGGCGTCGTTGCCGGAGTAAATGAGCATGACTCCCAGAAGCTCTCCCAACGGTGCCGTATCGCCCGTGCCATAGTCGGCGAGCTGCCCGCCATCGCCCAGGTCCTCCTCAACCAGCGTTACCACCTCAGAAAGGTCATGACCCGAATCCAATGCAACCATGGCAGTCATGACCTTTGTGGTGGACGCTGGCGGCATCTCCGCTTCCCCATCCTTGGCATACAGCACGTTTCCTGCCGAGTCGAGGAGTGCGGCGCTCTTTGACTCTTTGAGCTCCGGAGCAGAGTCTATTTCCTCGGCCAGACAAATGCGTGCGGGGATGGTGAGGGCCAACGTCCATAGGACGAGCAGTGTCAAAACACGAAAGCCTGCAGTTGTCTCAAAAGCTCTGGCGTCCCAATTTCTCATGATTGCGCAGTGACCCTTTTACGCTCTTCTATTACACGTCGACGTATGGCAAGATCTTTGGAAAAGTAATCGACAGCGGCAATCACCGAACATATGATGCCGACGTACACCAAATACATGCCACCAACGAATGGATTCCCGTTAAAACCGGGCAACCACGACATATCAACAAGTCCTGGTCCAGAGAACACGGGGGCACCGATGAGCAGGTCGACGAACCCGGACATTAGGAGTGCCGTGGCCGCCTTGCCCACGTAAATGACGTCGAGGGGACGGGTCTGGTATTTTTGCAGTACCATGGCCCCCAAGCCCAACACCACATCGCGGGTGATCACGAACACGGCAATCCAAACAGGCAGCTCGCCCGCAATCATGAGTCCAAGAACTCCCGTAAAGAGCAAGACGCGATCCATGATGGGGTCCATAATCTTCCCGACCCAGCTCACGGTTTGCGTTCGGCGGGCAACCTGTCCATCCAAAAAATCCGTACATGCCGCAATGGCATAGCAAACGAGTGCCGGTGTGCGCAAGGACGCATCGTGCTGGACAAACAGTACCAAGAAGACAATGGTAAGGATGAACCGACAGAACGTTATGAAATTCGCCACGGTAAAGACGTCGTGGGAGGGGTTCTGCGACGTGCCCACCGGCGCAAGCTCTGATTGCGTCTGGGGTGACTCGATATTCTGGGGGGCAACGGCATCGCGTATGCTGAACTTGTCGTTGCTATGCATTATACCCATCCCCTGTATCGCCTCTATCACACCTGCAAGAGACTCCTATTCTAGCGCAAATCAAAACATCCCCTCCGATTTACTTTCTATTGCTGCGTATCGCCATGGTCACCGTTTTGGCCTTGTTTGGACATGCTCTCTATGATGCTTTGCAGCACGGGCTCGACAGAGCTGGTATAGGAGCAGAAAGGATTGCCCAGTCTATCAGTTGACGGCAAGATGCCTATCTCCCTGCCCGATGCCGTTGGCCGCCAGCCTTGACGACCGTCTGCGCTGATAAAGCGCTCGATGAGACCCGCTCTCTCGAGAGCTCTGTTTACCAAGTGCGTTGGAGGCACCTCGCCTACAACGCCGCGCTGTTCCATGCTGGCCAGCAAGCGCGTAAGCGCACAAGGCTTAACCCTAAGCTCAACGTTTGGTTGAAGGTTAGCTTTGGTGTGTGGGTCAACCTCACCTTGAGCATGAGAGCCATTACCTCGTCTTATGGTACCAGCTCTCCGTTCAACCGAGAACAGCCTTCCCATGCGAAGCGCTCGTTTGATCAGCACGCTCGGTCCATGTGATGTGCTCTTGACCCATGCACCGCTGCAAAACACGACGAGCGCATCTTGTGCTGCGGCCGCCGTACATGATAGAACGCCTTCAAGGCTGGCCCGAATGTCCTTTACATGGTTGTCTGGTCCACTCGTACTTGAGAAGACGACGATTGGCCAGTGGCCTGCTTCCAAATCGCCAATCCGTACGACTTCCACGACGTCCCCAAAGGCATCATGATGCTGCAAGACCATACGTCGAAGAAGCTCTGTTTGAGATACGTAGGGTGAGGTAACCGCTATCAAAGGCGATCGTACATCACCGTAGCGCTCTTGAATACGTTGCACGCGGGTGTGCAGCCATCGAATGATCGCCAGTGCCTCTGCGTCGTTCTTTCTGCTCATGCCAAGGCTCTTCCATGCGGAATCGGGCACGAGCACATATGAGAGCGAAGGAACGATGCGAGCCAAGGGATAATGGGGGTCGTCGGCAAAGTTTGCCGGCATGCGGCGTGTTTGTAGTTGCTCGTCGGGAACCAAATCAGACCTAAAGTCCGTGAGTTCACCATAGGTATTCGACACGTTGGTGAGTGACACCATGTCATTCTGGTCTTTCTTATGTGCCAGTGCGTCATATAGAGAGGATGAACCCGTGAGGGTAAGCCGTCGTTCCTGTAACGTTTGCCACGCACGTGGTTCAAGTGTCTGTGAGGCGAGCAGTTCCTCTGAGGCCAATCCGTAGAGGGGTTGGTTTCGCAAATTGCCTTTGGCCCCCAAAACCATAGCCCTTTTTGTGCTGTGCAGCAGCGTGAGTCCCGTTGCGACGTCTACGGTCTGGGCGTCCATGATCACAAGCAGGTCAATGGGCGTGGCCGTGGACGATTTATCGCCTAGGCCCGACAGCAACGAGGGAACGAGTTCTACGTCTATGAGCTGTATGGGGCAAAACTGGGACAAGAGCTCATATCCCTTGTGCAGGTCTCCATGTGCCAATCGGGCAAAACCCATTCCGCGCGAGTTGGATTCGAGCCATTGTGCCTCGAATATGTGAATGGAAAGCCAAAACTCCGCAGGGCGTATGGTTTGGTCCAAGGCGTGGTCGAGCCTGTCCCTATCAGCTTCCCTGCCGTCCATGACCGACTCAAGGACAGAGGCTTGCTCAAAGGAGAGATTGCAGGCATCAACCAGCCTGGAGATGGCTTCGGTGCATTGATTGGCCTTGCTGGCAGCAGCTTTCATGCTCCGTGAGAGCTCGGCTGCGTTGCCCCTGAGCCTGTCTATTGTTGACTCGATAACGTCTACCTCAGCACGGTATGCGTTGCATACCTCCTCCACCGTGGCGCATCCTTGCACGAGCGTCTCGTGATCGAGCGCATACTTGGACACGATCTCGGCTTGGCTTGGTTGCGTCCTTCCCACGATTGCACGCTTTGAGGGGTGGCGTTCCAAAACCTCAAGCCAGTAGTTCATGCGCTTGCGCTTGATTTGGTGATCGCGCCTGAGCCGGCCGAGCTCGTTGACCAGGTCCTCGCGCTGACGCATGCTCGAGGACGCATTGCACACGTCTTCGTAGGCACCAATGAGTTCGCTTCGGTCTTGGTCCACATGACGCAGGCGCTCCCCAAGGAGTGTTGCCGCCTCGCGCACGTCCCGAACTCGTTGTCCCAAGAAGCTGGACACGCAGTCCAAATAGTAGGTTGTTGCACGGGGGATATACCAAACGTCTGCGTAAGTTGCCGCTGCGCCATCCAAGAAGTGCCCCAACGGATGAGTGAGCTGCCCCATACCACGGTACGAACCGGCATCTCCTCTGGTATGGAGCGCCACCACAGACCCAAGTGGGCCAAGGGTCCTTCTCTCCCCTTCCCTGGGGTTTCCTCTGTAGTCCACGTTCGCCGCTATTCGTGGAATCCATCGGGAGGAAAGGGCCGTAAGCCCTGCCGTTGGTCGATTGTCCATCTCCGCCATAATGGACGCCAGCGAATGTGCTGGTGCGACGCACAGCATGAACGGCGCACGTTCGCCTCGCAGGGCGCGTTCAGTAAGAACCTGCCCCATCGCGGCAAGCGCCATCGATATGCGGTGTGTTCCCATTGGTGCACACACGGTGAGAAGATCGCCTTCCTCCTGCCTTGCATAGACAGAAAATGCCTCGCGATCCTGAGGTGTGAGCCCTTCTATGTGATCAGGCATGCCGGTTGCGAGCAACCGTCCCAGTACCATGTTATCTGGTGAGGTGTCCTCATGCGCTTCCTCTGTCGCTTGTGGATGATTGTCCTCTGTCAGAAGGCAGGATGCCAGATTCCCGCCATCTTCTTCGCCCCATGAGCTCATGGCATTTGAAAGCAGGCTTCCACACGTGGCGGCTGGGTCGTCTTCCTCCCATATGCGCAAAGTGCACCGGTTCGTGTGCAGTCGAAGCCCGAGTGCCCTGAGCTGTTCCCCACTCAAGGAGTTCACGGCAGTGAATAGGTCGTATGCGCGATGAACGGCGTTTTGCCAGCTTGCATCCTGCGGCAACGCATCCATGGCAATTTGATGGGCGCGGTAGGCATCGAGGTCGCATACCGCAAGAGCGCTGTTGCCCAACGAGGAGCCGTCGTCCAAAAGGCTGAGTGGAATCCACGGACGTCCAACAATTCGTTGACACAAGGTTCCGTCGGCTTCCAGCAAACCAGGCAGGAGCAGCACGGGTATGCTAGCGCCACCGTTCGTACGCTCTAGGGTGGCCAAGCAAACGAGGATGGGCACCGGCTGCGCACCAAACAGTACGTCTGCGTGGGCCTCGGCGTAGCGCTCATGAATGCTTCTTGTGGTGAACACATCCAGCGTTCCAGATGCAATGGTTGATGCGTCCGATCCCCAGTGTGGGACCGTGTCAAAATTGACCGACAAGCCAGCACCAAATGAGGCGGCATGCGCGAGGTGGTCGAGTGTGTTCTCTGCAGTGACCATGGTACTCCCTTGCTACGTGTCGTGTGCGTATTGGGAAGGGCATGGCTTATCCTATCAAGTACGGCCCGCGATTTGAACGACGTCTACATTCGTCACAAATCCGGTTTATCATGCGCGAGCGCAAACGCAACGCGACCGTTCGCAGAATGGTACGTTGCGCTGAGGGTGCGGCTACGGCACAATTGCCATGCGACTCACGGCCCCCTCGTTCGGGGGCCTTTTTCGTGCGCACTGCTTGCCAGCTACGGATGTTTTGCTACACGTGGGCGAGTGCAGCGCAAAACCTGACTTTGGCTGGAAATGGCATCCATTAGACTGGAATCGTTCACAGGTGTCTCACCTGAAAAAACAAGAGAAGGGACCCGAATATGACCATGCTCGTCAAGCTCGACCAGCACCACAACTGGCGCATGCGCTATCACCTGCAGTGCCCGTCTGGAAATATCACCGACCCCAATGGCTTGAGCCACTTCAAGGGCGTCTACCATATCTTCCATCAGTATGAGCCCCGTTGGCCACGTGAGGCCGGACATGGTTGGGGCCATTGGTCGAGCCCCGATCTCCTTACCTGGTATTGGCACGGCGGTGCCATCATGCCGAGTGTGCAAACCGACAAGAACGGCTCATATTCGGGTTCTGGCATCGTGAACGGTGACGAGTTGTGGCTCTACTACACCGGCAACGAGCTCATGCCCGGCGGCAGGGCGGCTGGCTATGACTACGACTTCAAGGGACGCAAGGCTAACGAGACGCTGGTAGTCTGCAAGGACGAGGGCGACAAGTGCCACATCACCCTGGGCGAGAAGCGCCCGGTGCTGTGCAACGACCAGTATCCCGCCTACGCCTCCAACCACGTGCGCGATCCCAAGGTGTGGAAGCAGGACGGCAAGTGGTGGATGCTGCTGGGCTGCCGCACCGTAGAGTCGCACGGTTGTGCGCTGCTGTACACCTCTGACGATGGCATTAAGTGGGAGATGGCCGGTTCTGCGACGAACAAGGACGACGAGAACCCGTTTGGCTACATGTGGGAGTGCCCCAGCGTTGCGAAGTTCGGAGACAAAGAGTTCCTCTTCGTGTGCCCGCAAGGCGTGCCCAAGCAGCAATACAAGTTCCAGACCATTCACAACTCTGGCTACTTCCCCATCGATGGCAAGGTCATCGACCTCCTTTCGCAGGATCCCGGCAAGCAGGACGGCGAGAAGCCGTATGCCTGCGTCGACCGCGACACGTTCATTGAGCTTGACTACGGCTTCGACTTCTATGCCTGCCAGGTCTTTGAGGACGAGAGTGGCCGCAAGATCCTCATGGCATGGGCTGGCGTTGCCGACATGGAGTTCGAGTACGACGTCCCCACCACGCCCGAGTGGGCACACTCCCTCACCATGCCGCGCGAGCTGACGCTCAACGATGCCGGTCGCATTTGCCAGTGGCCCGTCGCCGAGATGGACACCCTGCGTGAGGACGAGGTTGAGTGGACTGCAGAGGCGGCAGATGGCGCAACTGGCTACATGGGTTCCTCTACCTACAACAAGTTCAGCATGGAAGGCGCCAAGGGCGTCCGCCTCAACGGAATCGGTGACATCACCATCGACAACATTCAGGGCAAGGGCCATGTTATGCTCAACGGCGACCTGGAGTTCGTCATCAACGATCACGATGCCGAGCTCGTGTTCCACAGCCATGCCGGCCGCTTCCGTTCCGTCCGTCGTCTCCCCCTCACTGCACTTTCTGCCGGCAAGGTGGAGAGCCTCCGCATTATGGTGGACACCTCCTGCGTGGAGATCTTCGTAAACGGCGGCGAGGCCACCATGACCACCCGTTGGTTCCCCCTCGACATCAAGAATCTCGCGGTTACCTCAACCATCGAGGGCGAGCATCATGCTTGGAACCAGCACGGCTGGACGTTCGAGAACATCGCG
>JAFWMI010000116.1 GCA_017513965.1 Atopobiaceae bacterium | reverse complement strand
CCAATCGCCTAAACGGGGGTAGCGGCGCAGCCGCCACACTTGGAGGCATGTCCGGGACTGTGGGCGGAGCGCTTATGGCGTTTCCCGCTTACGGATTCGCCGTGCATGCGCTCCTAGAGCCAGATCCCATGGGCATCATCGCGTTCGTGCTGATCTCCGTCGCGTCTTTCGCTGCGTTCGTGTCCGTGGCACACTTCCTCTACCTGCGCATCGTCACCTCCCTCTCGACGGGTGGCGCCAAGGCTCAGGCGCTAGACGGCGCGCTCGCGGAGCGGCAATCCGGCGTACTCGCCTCGCTCGTGCGCACCGAGGCGCGCAGGCTCGTTCGCAACTCCTCCGTGCTCCTGTACTATGTGATCTATCCGCTCGTCGTCACGCCGATCCTCCTCGTCGTCAGCTTATCGTCTGGAGGATCGCTCGCAGGTCTTGCGGACACCCTCGCGAAATTCGGCGACGTCACCTCCGTAGCTGCGGGATTCGTGCTGGCATTCGTAATCCTCATAGCCACCATCTGCTGCCTCTCCAACAAGGCATGCGCCACCTGCGTGTCACGCGAGGGTAGCAGCTGGACCTACATGAGGTTCGTTCCCGTTCCCATGGCTACGCAGCTCCTCGCCAAGACACTCGTCGGGTTTGCCCTGGACGTTGTTATCGTCTGTCTGTTCACGGGAGCAGGAGGCATCGCACTCGCAGCAGCCGTCGGCATCGAATTGCAGGTCGCCGTCTGTGGCCTCGTCCTGGCACTTGGCGCAGCATGGCTCATGTGCTGCGTGGGGACCTGGGCAGACGCGCGTAACCCTAATGTGGAATGGGGAAAGGACGCCGACGTGGATCCCAAGACGCTCAAGGGCAACGCCGGCACGCTGCGTGGCATGTTCGTGGGGCTCATCTACTCAGCACTACCGCTGGTAGCGACGCCGCTCACGGGTCTCGACCCGCGTGTGTTCATGCCCATAATCGCCGTAATCGGCGTCGCCTGCGCCGTGGCTTTGGGGCGTATGCTCCTTGTTTCGGCCACACGCAGCGCGGCGTCGTTCGAATAGAAATGCGCTCGTCAGAAAGGAACATCCATGAAATTCTACATCGAGAACTTCGCCCTACGTCTGCTCTTCTGTATCGCAACGTGCGTGGTCGCAACCAACCTGGCCCTCTTCATAAAGGCGTCGTTCATTGCCCATGAGCCGTTTATGTTCGACTTTGTGAAAGGTCTGGTACTGCCGCTGGCCTTGGGCATGTCTGCGGCGTACATGTGGAAGCCCCAGAAGAAGTAGCTACGCCACCATCCGTTCCGAGAGACGATAATGCGGAGTCCCGAGGAGATTCTCGAGATGGCCAAGGCGGAGGGCTACGAGCTGACAGATGGGGAGCTCGAGAAGATCTCTGGCGGCAACTTCTGGATTGACGAGTATTGGTGCCCCGAGTGCGGGAGCCATGACGTTGGCGTGTATAAAAACAGCAAAACTGGCAACTGCCACAGCTGCGGTTACGAGGGACCCTTACATCAGTTCCTTCACTAGACAGCTCCAACTCGCCCGTGATCTGTGCCGGGTAGTCAGGAATCTCTTTGTAGCCGAGGAACGTGTTCTTTCACCACTCCTCGCTGGTGACGAGCTACCAAATCATCGCAGGCCCTTCGGGGCTTGTTTTCGTGTCTTGTGACACCCTCTCCGCCCTCTCTGGTGACGTTGGTCCATGAGTGCTCCTTCCGTCGGCCTTCTCAGATTCTAAAATGGCATACGGAAGGGTTTCCTCAGCTGACAGCGTAGTTCTTGGGGGCTAGCCTAGCAGCATGCGATCGTTGGCAAACTCCTCGCCAGCAGCTTCCTCAAACTTTCGCATGAGGTCGGCGCGGTGCAGGCTTGCCTTCTCCTCGCCGCGGACGTCGTAGATGATCTTGCCGTCCGCCATCATGATCAGGCGATTGCCCATGCGAACGGCGTCGTGCATGTTGTGGGTCACCATGAGGGTGGTGAGTCCCTCCTCCGACACGATCTGCCCGGTAAGCTCAAGCACCTTTGCAGCTGTCTTGGGATCAAGCGCGGCGGTGTGCTCATCCAGCAGCAGAAGATCGGGACGCTGCAGCGTGGCCATAAGCAGGGTGAGCGCCTGGCGTTGTCCGCCGGAGAGCAAGCCGACCTTGTCGGAGAGGCGGGTCTCAAGGCCCAAGCCAAGCTTGGCCAGCTCGTCGACGTAGTTTGCCCGCTCGGCCTTGGTGATGCCCCAGCGCAGCGTGCGACTCTTGCCACGCCGCGCGGCCAAGGCGAGGTTCTCGTCAATCTGCATGTCGGCAGCCGTGCCGCGCATGGGGTCTTGGAACACGCGGCCAAGGTATGCGGCGCGTGCGTGCTCCGACAGGCGCGAGATGTCGTGACCGTCGAGGGTGATCGTTCCCGAATCAAGGGGATACACGCCGGCGATCATGTTGAGCATCGTCGACTTGCCGGCACCGTTACCGCCAATGACGGTGACAAAGTCGCCGCGGTCAAGGTGCAGGTCGATGCCCTGAAGCGCGACCTTCTCGTTGACGGTTCCCTTGTTGAAGGTCTTGCGCACGTT
>JAFWMI010000115.1 GCA_017513965.1 Atopobiaceae bacterium | reverse complement strand
TGGCAGAGTCGTCAGGTGACGACAACGGCACAAAGGACCCTAACGCACCGGAAATAAAAACCGTTGACGAATTGAGCGGCAGGCGCATAGGCGTACTCAATGGAGGGATATTCGACCAGCTCCTAATTTATGAATCGTGGGGAGCTGTGGGAGGCGGGTACGCCCCAACAGATATTTGAGCATCCCAAGCGTCAGGAGACATACGAGTTCGTTTTCCGGGTGCGCAGTTGGCAGTGGGGGATTCAGGACCTGGATTACGACTATCACGCCATGATGGGCTCTCTTGAGGAATTCTGCACACGACAGTTCCTAGAAAGGCGAATAGCGAACGGATGCCAGCTCATGATGGAGGAACTCCTGTCGCAGAATCTCATACCGGCAGCGCAGGACCGCGGAATAGAGAACCCAAACCTTTCGTTTACGCTCTGGGTTGCCGAGGGAGGTAAAAGCGCCCAGCTTGAGGTGGACGCTCGCTCGTATGCCGCCGCTGGCATAACGTTCCAAGACATGCAGAGGTACTCGGATTCCTACTCCCATTCGCTTTTGGAGAAGATGATTTTGAACTACTCGTACGAGGATGGCATCTTGCGTTTTACAATTGGGTAAGCATTACGGGCCCATCGGCAATCGCAATTGAGGAAACAAGATGTACAAGCGTCTTACGCGCTATCTGCAAAGCATGGAGCAACTCATTGCACAACCGCAACAGCATGCGGATTGGGACGTGATTCTTGCACAACACCTTGCCCAAATCTCCTTCTTCCAACACGAACGGCTTGTGCATTTGCTCGTTACGCTCTGTTTTGCCCTTATGGAGCTCGTTGCAGTTGTTGCCATGGTAGCGACCGCGTCGGTAGGGCTCGCCGCACTGAGCTTGCTGTTCCTTTGCCTGCTTGTTCCCTATGTGGTGCATTACTACCACTTGGAGAATGGCACGCAGCGTTTGTATGGGCAATACGATCGTCTCTACGAGCTCGCCAACGACTGGCATCAAAGAAATAGACGTTTGTAGCTGTTTGTCTATAAGTTGACTTTGTCCACCGAGCGTGAATTGCATATTAATGTTGACCGTTGGATACTTTATATGGCCACAAAGAAAGGAGCGCAATGAATCCAGTTGACGTATTTGCGCATGTGCTGCCTCAGCGTTTTTATGCGCGCATGCTCGAGATTGAGCCTACGATCCCCCAAACCTATGCCTTCTTTAACAATCCCGTACTCACTGATATGGGCCAGAGGCGCGCACATTGGGATGGCGTCACCAAGCAGGTCATATCGTTTGTGAACGCACTGCCAGAAGACTACGTGGGACCCCAGGAGGCCGCTCAGCTATGCTGGGAGGGTAACGAGGAACTCGTGGAAATGATGCGTGCAGACAGTGACATGTTTGATGCAGCCGTGGGCATGGTTCCCATGAACAACATCGAAGAGGCCGTGCGCATAGTGAAGGAGCAGGTTAACCCCAACCCGGACATGGTGGGTGTTCAGATCTTTACACGTGCGCTGGGCAAAAGCATTGCCGACGAGTCGTTTAGGCCACTCTTTGCCGCACTTGCTCAGGCAGATATGCCCGCTTGGCTACATCCCGTGTTCGACCTGCGCAAGCCAGACAACAATCTCGTGTTTAGCTGGGAGTACGAACTCTCGCAGGCCATGCTGCAGATGGTGCAGGCGGGTTTGTTCCAGGAGCTTCCAAACCTCAAGGTGATTTGCCATCATGCCGGCGGCATGGTGCCCTTCTTTGCAGGACGTATCGATCGTATCCTGCCGAGTGACCAAGCAAAGGACTTCCGCAAGTTCTATGTGGACACCGCAATACTCGGCAACCCAAAGGCGCTCGATCTCGCCGTTGATTTCTATGGTGCAGACCACGTGCTCTTTGGTACGGATGCTCCATTGGGGATTCTACCCGCCGGAGCAACCAAGGAAATACTTGCGGCCATTGACGCCATGAACCTGTCCCAGGAAGACAGGCAAGGCGTTTTGTGCAACAACTACTATCGCATGCTGGGAAAGGAGCAGTAATGAGCACACTCATCACACGACTGTTCAGGCTGGAGCGCGACCTGGCGCAAAGCAAGCGCTTTGATGAGGTGGGGGAGCGCAACCTCTTTACCTCCATCGAGCAGGAACCCGGCACTCTGGCCATGTATGCCACGCACATGGCAGACGACGCCTCCGTGTGCTACGTGTTTGAGGTGTATGCCGGCCAGGACGCATACGAGGTACATGCGAACGCGCCGCACTTCAAGGCGTATGTGCAGATGGCAGCAGACGTGCTCACGGGTCGCGAGGTGATCTCGGTCGTACCAGAGCTCATGCTCGAGAAAAAAACGCCCCTGCGCGTGGTATCCGGCAGTCCCGTGGCGCCTCGTCTTGCGCGCATTACGGTGCCGCAAGAGCACGACGAGGCCTTTAGGGAGGCAGTCTTCACGAACATGCGCGCATCAATTGCGCAGGAGGACGGCGTGCTCGTGATGTATGCCGCCACGCTAGCGGACGAACCCACCAAGTGGGTCTTTTGGGAGGTGTATGCAAGCGAGGAAGCCTATGCAGCGCACAGAGACACGGATCACTTCAAGGCATACATTGAGGCGACGAAGGAACTTGTGAGCGAGAAGGAACTCATCCCCCTTACCCCAGACACGCTGGTAAACAAGGGAACGCTTGGGAACGAATAAGGTACCGAACGGACGCCAATGCGTCCCGCCCATCGACGTTCCATTCCCTTTGAATAGGTAATGATATAAGTTAATTACAAGTGTTGTTTCGACGAGAGGAGATGGTTGAGATGGCTTTTCCTGAGGGCTTCCTGTGGGGCGGTGCTACGGCGGCAAACCAGTACGAGGGTGCGTGGGACGTGGACGGCAAGGGTGCGAGCATTGACGACCACCTTCGTGGCGGCGATGGCATCCACGGCATTCCTCGTCAAATCGACGCCGAATGGGACCCCAACGCGCTGTACCCCAGCTGGGAGGCAACGGACTTCTATCACCACTATGAGGAAGACATCGCTCTGTTTGCCGAGATGGGCTGGAACGTGTTCCGTATGTCCATCAACTGGTCGCGCATCTTCGCCAACGGCGACGGTGAGCCACTTGAGGCTGGCCTCGCGTTCTATGACAAGGTCTTCGACTGCTGCGCAAAGCATGGCATCCAGCCCCTCGTAACGCTGAGCCACTACGAGATTCCGTATTCGCTGGTTGAGCGCTTCAACGGTTGGGCTTCTCGCGAGCTCATCGACATCTTCTTCAACTATGCAAAGACCGTACTTGACCGTTATCACGACAAGGTGAAGTATTGGCTCACGTTCAACGAGAACAACCTTGGCTGGTCGGACATGGGCACCATGCTTTCCACCAGCATGCTCAAGGGCTTTACGGGCACGGCAGAGGAGATCAAGACAACTGCTCAGGACCGCGTTAACGCCCTGCACTATCAGTTCGTTGCCGCAGCCAAGACCATCAAGTATGCGCACGAGAACTACCCCGACCTCATGATGGGCAACATGGACTGCTTCATCCTGAGCTATCCTGCCACCTGCGACCCCGCCGACGTCCTGCTCAACCAGCAGAACATGCGCAAGTCCAACTGGTACGCTTCCGACGTGCAGGCGCGTGGCAAGTATCCGCGCTATGCCAAGGCGCTTTGGAAGGAGTGGGGCGCCACTCCCGACATCCAGCCTGGCGACGAGGAGCTGCTGGCCGAGGGCAAGATTGACTTCTACAGCTTTAGCTACTACATGTCCAACACCGTAACCACGCACGAGGGTGCCGAGCAGACCGCTGGCAACATGAGCTTTGGCGGCAAGAATCCGTACCTCAAGGCAAGCGACTGGGGTTGGCAGGTCGACTCTACCGGATTGCGCATCGCACTCAACGACATCTATGATCGTTACGAGATTCCTCTGATGGTCGTGGAGAATGGCTTTGGCGCACTCGACGAAGTCGTTATCGAGGACGGTGTGGAGCGCATCCACGACCCCTATCGTATTGACTACCTGCGTGCTCACGTGGCCGACATGGGCAAGGCCATCGACGACGGCGTGGACCTCATCGGCTACACCTGGTGGGGCCCGATCGACGTCGTGTCCGCCGGCACCGGCGAGATGC
>JAFWMI010000114.1 GCA_017513965.1 Atopobiaceae bacterium | reverse complement strand
TTGACATTTCTCGTTAAAGGGCCTGTGTCTGTGGTCTCGCCACCGCCCTGCATTTCAAGAACGAGCCTGTCGGGACCAGATGTTCCTGACTGACCGCTTTTGGTAGTCATAATATAGTCAGCGTGATAGGATCCTGATCCAAATACGGATAGACTTTCCTCGCGTTTTACGCAAATATCGTCTGGGAGAATCCCAGGTTTGAAAACATGGCTGGCAATATCAGTCAGTATTTCCCGTTGATGAGGGCATATAGGCAGATCTTTTTTCGTTGTGCAAAGACGTTCGGGGCAAACAATCCACATATCGCCAGCATCAGTGCGTACAGAGCAAACAGGCTCATATTTTGATTTAAGCTTTCTGCAGGTGTTGCCCGAGGAAAACGGACATTTTGGTATGAGGGGGTCATCTTTGTTTGTTGGGATATATGCGGGAGCAATCGGCTTTTGAACATCGGTCCTCTGACCATAGTACTCTGCAACATGTACGCCCATTTTTACTCCCTCAAGGTTGTGTTAATTGCAAAACCACGTGTTGTTTCTTCAGTTAGCATCATGAGAGCACAGGACAGAAAGGAGCGCCTTCTTCCCAGTACAATTTCGCAACGTGACCATGGCTGACCCTTAAGTGCTGAAAATCTCATTTATGTATTTTACAGTGAGTACGTTTTCAAAAAGCGCGAATTTGTTAAGCAATGCTTATGGGGTTTGGAGAGCAGGGCATCCCCTGCAAAAGCGCGAGAGCCCCACCCTTATAATTCCCCTCATGGAAACAGATTCCGCAAACATACTCACCTACATCAGGGACAGGCACGCATTCCGCGAGTGGCTCGAGCGATACCACGCCATCGAGGTCGAATGCTGGGTCGAGGTCAAACGCGGTCGCCCGACGGACGAGGACGTGTTTTGGTACCTCGACGCCGTCGAGGAGGCGCTCTGCTTCGGCTGGGTGGACAGCATCCACAAGGAGATCGGCGGCGTGCGCCTGCAGCGCTTCACGCCGCGCAAGCCCAGAAGCGCCTGGACCGAGCTCAACAAGGAGCGCGTGCGCAGGCTCGAGGCGCTCGGGCTCATGACCGACGCGGGCCGTGCCGTCCTGCCCGCCATGGGGCCGAGGAGCTTCCACGTGGACCCCGACGTGCAAGCCGCGCTCAAGGCGGCGCGGTGCTGGACGAAGTTCAGGCAGTTCCCTCCCCTGTACCAGCGCGTCCGCGCGTACAACGTGGCCTTCTACAAGGGGCGCGACCCCGAGACGTACGAGAAGGCACTCGCAGGCCTCATCGCGCGCACCAAGCGCTGCGAGATGTACGGCGAGTGGAACGATTACGGCCGGCTGCTGGACTACTAGCCCTCGTGTTCTACAATGCCAAAGAACAATCATCGGTCGCATCGGCATCCACCTCGATCACCGTTGATTGAATAGGAGCACGGTGCTGCATCGCCCACATGCCCCTGTAACCAATTCTTTACAACCGTTGTAGCAGCCCATTAACACGTGCTGCATGTTTTCCGCCGTCGCAAATAATCGCGACGGCTTTTTCACGCCCAAAGCCGAGAGACTAAAACACGCCAATTTACTCTTCGATTAACGCCATTGGCGATTCGCCGTCGAGGGGCCAGCACACGAGACGGGGGCGAATCGTTCGCAATGCGATCGGAGCTGCGAAGGGGGTTCGCACAGCCCATCGGAGCAGCGCAACGAGAGAGGAGCTATCGGTGGACAAACAGGGAATCATCGATGCAAGCAAGAAGGCGCATGAGGAGGATCGCGTATTCTACACGTCGTGCCCGGCCAATGGCTGCTGGGACTCCGCGTGCATCCTCAAATGCCACGTGAAAGACGGCAAGGTCTTCTCGATCGAGCCTGACGACACGGTCAACGCCAACGACAGCCGCGAGGACTGCGGTTGGGAGAACATCTGGCACGGTCAGGTACAGATGCGCCCGTGCGCCATGGGCCATTCGTGGAAGAAGGAACTCTATGCTGAGACTCGCCTGCTTCACCCGATGAAGCGCGTGGGCGAAAAGGGTGCCGGCAAGGGCTATTTCGTCGAGATCAGCTGGGACGAGGCAATCGACACCATCGCAACGAAGATGCAGGAAATCCGCGACAAGTATGGCCCTTACGGAATCATGCACTGCATGTACCCGAGCTTCGAAAAGAACGCGCTGCCGTTCGCCCCGTGGTGGGAGGCTGGCTTCGGCGCATGGGGCGAGCACTCGACTTCCGGCCATGCAGCCGGCGAGATGCTGCACCTGGGCATCGACCTGTCCAAGACCGCCAAGGGCCTGGCCGACAACCTGCCCGGTTTCGAGGCGTCTGACCTCTTCAATTCCAAGTTGCTCGTCATGTGGGGCATGGACCCGGTCGTCGCCTGGTTCGGCCCGACGTCGTACTATATGCAACTCGCACACGAGTACGGCCTGAAGACCATCGTCATCGACCCGCGCTACACGCAGAGCGCCGAGCTGCTCGCCGACCAGTGGATCCCCATCCGCCCCGGCACCGACCTTGCCATGATGCTCGCCGTCGCGCAGGTGCTCTACGAAGAGGACCTCATCGACCACGAGTTCGTCGACCAGTGGGTTGACAAGGAGGGCTTCGAGGAGTGGCGCGCCTATGTCATGGGCGAGGGCGACGACGGCATCAAGAAGACCCCCGAGTGGGCCGCGCCGATCTGCGCCGTGCCTGCCGAGACCATCCGCGAGTTCGCCCGCCTGTACGGCACCACCAAACCGGTGCACCTGCAGTACTTCTACTCCTGCGCGAAGCGCCACATGGGCGACTACTCGGCATCGGCCTCGATGCTGCTGCAAGCCATGACGGGCAACATTGCATGCCCCGGCGGCTGCCAGACGGGCGCTTGCCTGCCCACGCCGGCCCGCATCCCCGCACCGCGCGCCGACTTCCACCAGGCTCCGCCCGAGTATCCGGTCCAGGTGCTTTTCAACAACAACTGTCTGACCGAGATCCTGGCCAACCAGAAGGAATACTGGGAAGGCCGCATGCCCGAAGAGGAGTTCCGCCGCATCATCGGCTCGCCGACCGACGAGTCGCCGCTGCCCAACGTGCAGATGCTCATCTTCGAGAACAACTACGCCAACAACCACTCCGACACCAACAAACGTCTGAAGGGCATGGCCGACACCGAATTCAACTGGGGCTTCCAGTGGCACATCAACCAGCCCACGGCCGAGGTGTGCGATATCATCCTACCGGCTCCCGTATGGCAGTTCGAGGGCATGGACCAGTACATGTACGGCCACCAGCGCTTCGTGAGCGGCCCGAACGGCATGCGCAACTACTTCACCTTCTGCGGCCGCGGCGCCGACTTCCCCGGCGAGGTCCGCTCGAAGGAATGGGTGTGGACGCAGATCGCCGAGCGCCTGGGCATCGTCGACAAGTTCAACCCGCGCCTGGCCGGCGTGCCGCACGACAAGTTCGTGGACGCGCAGGAGGCTATCTACAAGGAGGCCTTCGAGACCTGGGCTGACAACGAGACCCTATGGGCATACCTCGACCGTGAGCCCATGACGTGGGAAGAGTTTAACGAGCATCCGGTCATCCGCATCGATGCCGAAAACCCCTACTACCCGTTCAAGCACATGATCGAACGCGGTGAGAGCCCGTTCTTCACGCCCACCGGCAAGATCGAGTTCTCCTCGAACTTCGTCAAGACCCACGACATGACCAAGACGCGCTGGCGCGGTCAGATCGAGCCCATGCCCGTGTGGAGCCCGAGCTACGTCGAAGGCGACATCGGATCGGCGTCGAACGACGGCTTCTACAACCCCAAGGTCAAGGACTACCCGCTGTCGCTCGTGTCTCCTGTGTCGATTTACCGCCAGCACTCAAGCAACGACAACAACCCGTTCATGCGCGAGGACGTGTACCGCCACTCCGTGTGGATCTCGGGCGTCGACGCACAACAGCGCGGCATCAAGGACGGCGACATCTGCCGCGTCTACAGCGACAAGGGCGAGGCGTTGCTGACCGCCTACGTGACCAACCGCATGATGCCCGGCACTGCCGCCGTGCACCACGGCGCATGGTTCCAGACCGACGGCACGCCGGCCGAGCTGAACGAGTATGGACAGGACCTGCGCGGTGCGCCGAACATCCTGCTCAGCGACCAGCATCTGCCGCACATCCTGGGCGCGCTGATCATTGCCGGCCTCGTCGAGGTCGAGAAGTATGCCGACGGCGACGCTGAGGGCTACGGCCTCGAAGCCGAGCGTTCGGGCATGAGGGGAGCAAGCGTGGCAGTGTCGCTGCGCCAGAAGCTCGGAGAGAAGGAAGGAGCGGGACGATGACGCAGCATGGTTTCCTGTTCGACATGAACCGCTGCTACGCCTGCCAGGCGTGCAGCATCGCTTGCAAGGACTGGAACGGCATCGAGCCCGGTGCCGAGAAGTGGATGACGGTCTACGAGTGGGAAGAGGGCACGTTCCCGAACCTGCGCCTCCACTCGCTGGCGTTCCCCTGCGCGCATTGCGAGGACCCCTCGTGCGCGAAGGCATGTCCGAACGGTGCAATCTACAAGGAAGACCAGTTCGGCGCCGTCCTGGTCGACCAGGACAAGTGCGAGGGTTGCCGCAAGTGCTACGACGCCTGCCCCTATGGCGCCCCGCGTTTCGCATCGGACGAGCCGGGCACCAAGATGAGCAAGTGCACCATGTGCATCGACCGCCTCGTCGAAGGCAAGCAGCCCATCTGCACGCTGTCGTGCCCGCTGCGCGCATTCGATTTCGGCGAGCTCGACGAGCTCATCGAGAAGTACGGCGACGTGCGCTACTGCGAGGGCATGCCTGACCCGTCGATCACCAAGCCGGCCTACCTCGTGTGGAACCCGCGCGAGAAGACGCCGCTGATCCCCTACGACGCTGACGAGGCCATCAAACTCAACCAGCAGCGCGGTGATTTGGGCACCATGTTCGAGAGCGAAGAGGACCTCAAGACGTTCGACGAGGGCACGATTCGCCGCGACGAGCTCAAGATGAAGCACACGACCGTGGCAGAGCTCATGCGCGCCACGCGCAACGACATGGCGTAGGAGCGTTCATCCAGACGCGATAGCGCTGAAAACTTGCAAGGTGGCCTCCCCCTCCCAAACACAAGGCCACCGCAGAGGGGCGGTATCCACTCGAGATGCCGCCCCTTATTTCACCAGGTGTTAAGTAGCAGCCTCCACCAGTTTGGTGGAGGCTATTTCATACAATGTGGTAGTTGTTGCCAGCTATAATTCCCGTATACTCAAAGTGTTCGAACTGGTGGGAACGGGCCTGGACAAGCAGTCTCCTTTTGCCCGGTTTTCAAGCGCGACGAACGGGGGTTAAAGACATGCATCTTGAAGAAATCGAGATTATCAAGGCGGTAACTGAGTCAAAGTCACTCTCGCAGGCGGC
>JAFWMI010000113.1 GCA_017513965.1 Atopobiaceae bacterium | reverse complement strand
TCAGCCGGCGTGCGCCAGCTCCCCTATCAAGTTGCAATGGTAGCGCAACGCGGCGTTGACGTCCACGTGCGTCGACCTCGCGCGCGAGAGCTGCGAAGCGGCTCCGCGTGTGAGCACGTATCCTTTCGAACGTGACCCCGCCTGCATGGCTGAAACGATATTGCCGCAAAGCACAAGGTCGAAACGACAAAGCTCTCGCAACAACTTGCTCTAAGCTGCTCTAAGCTGCTCGCCCACAGGACCTCCATCTATTAGAGGCAGCGCAGTCATTTCATATCTGACAACCGAACGGGAACACCCAACCGACTCGCCCCGTCCAGGTACGTATATATGCGCATACATCAGCGAAGCCGTCCAAAGATCAAAGCCCGTAGACCCCCTTCAGAAAGCTGGCCGCCTCGAGAATCCTTGGTCTCTCCTTGCGCCTCACAGTGCGTGCGTACCCATCGAGTCCATCGAGAAACTCGATCACATCGGCCACGATGGCATCGGGAAGGGCGCACGAGTCCCCGTCCGTAAGCAAATCAGAAAGACTTAAGACATCTGAGCGATGCTTCGTGAGGTTTTTCCTCCTCACATGCTCACCGGCATCATGACGCCTATTCAGGTCCATATGGGCCCGCATCTTCAGCGGGATGATGTGGAGGACATCCGGCACGGGTACGCCATGCCTGTTGACGATTCCCTGGCGGACGAACTCGAAGTAGTTTTCATCAAGTAGGATGGCAGAGAGGCTCGAGAGGTCGCCGTCGAAGGGCATGGGGACAACTTCGACCCCCTCATCCACGGGCCATGGGGCTTTCGAGAACAGCTCTATCTCTGCGGGCAGCTTCGCCTCCGCACCGTCAACCTCTGCGGGCAGGGTGAACCGATAGTACCGCGTGCTGCCATCCTCGCGGACGCCGCATGCGTAGCCTCCCGTGCGGACGAACGACCATAGCGCCCTCCCAAACGCCACGTCATCGGTGGCGGCCATGACCACCACGTCGAGGTCCTTCGTCGGGCGAAAGTCCTGCGGCGTCCCCTCGAAGAGCAGGCTGCATGCCCCGCCGCCTATGAGCACGTACTTGTCCTCGAAGCCAGCCATGGCGTCGCGGAACGCGTCTATCCCGGCCACTACCGACATATCTCCTCCCTCAGCTGGTCGACTGCGTCCGCCACCCGCACGTCGTCCTCGTATCTGCCCCTAAGCGACAGGTAGAGGGACAGCGCGCCGACGGAACCAAGTCCCCCGATGGAGTGGGCTCGCAAATCAATCGGGAAGTCGTCCCAGTACCCCCACGCCTCGACCTCCGTCCCTTCCTCGTCCCACCAGGGGAGCTCAACGCCCGCATCGCCTAGAGAGGCCATTATCTCGGCCAAGCCCTCCTGGGGGATGGCGACGGTCGGATAGGCCTCGGCAACAGAGAGGTCACTCATCCGCCCTAGCGCCGAGAGGCCGGAGAGGCGCGCACCCACACCGCGAAGCTCGTCAGGACCGACTCCATACGAGATGCGGAAACGACGCGACACGGGAGACCTGAGATACGGCTCGAAACGGTCGAGGAGTGCCGCCTTTCCCATTCCGCTGGAGCAAAGCTTCGTCGAACGTCCCGCACGCCTCACCACCTCCGGGCATATCGCCTCGATCTCCGCCAGGTACTTGCTGACGCTCGACCGGCTCTTCCCCACCCTCTTTGAGAGCTCGCCCGCGCTTACGTCATCCCAGCCCCCCTCGATGAGGTTGACGACGACCCGCTGGGCCTGGGGGGAAAGCGGCGACGGCCTCCTCCCCCGCGATGCCTCCTGCACGACGAGGCCTGCGAACGGCAGGTAGGCATTCCTCTCGTCCTGGACGAACGGAATCTGCCTTGATGCGAGCCATTCCTTCTGCCAGTAGTCCAGCGACGGGCTGACTGCCACCACGGGTAGGTCGCACACCGAGCGAAGCGAGTCGATCGCCCCCTTCAACATCTTGAGGTCGGGTCTAGTTCTCGACCCGACGGCAACGAACCTCACATTCGAGGCGATGCCGTTGAGGACGAACGTCCCCGTCTCGAGCTCGCGCGTATACATACGTGGCAGCGGGGGCACCTCCGCGTCACCGACGGGGTCAACGTAGAGGGCAAGTAGCTCTTCTGGCATATAGTCAAGCATGTCTGCTCCATCTCGATATTTCAACGTTATTTTACTTATAAAGTGAAATGCGCGTCAACCAACGAAACGAGCCGCCAAGACGACCGTCCAGTCCAATTGGCACGGCATTCCCTTGACCAACTGCGATCCGATAATCTAGCCACGGACATGTAGGGCACTGGGACTCGGGGCTCCAGCGGTCTCCTTTGCAAATTGGCAATATCGGGCGTGCGCCAACAATCTTGATCAAGTTGAGCGACGCCATCAGATACATGAAAGCGATTGGCTCTTGTTACGCTGCGCCAACCGAGCCTTCCTCAGCGTCAGAGCATACCGTTCGCCGATTCGCCGCCTCCCCGCCGGGCACCCGTCTGGACTGGCTGGACCGATTTTTAGGAATCGGCTGGACTGCGCAAAAAAACAGCCGCTTTACCTGCGGCTGCATTACATTCTCGGGTATTCTGCATAACCCAGATCAGGTGTAAGGGTCGGCACCGCAATGGATGCCCTCTCAGCCGGCGTGCGCTAGCTCCCCTATCGAGTTGTAATGGTAGCACTCATCTTTCCAGCTGCGGCCTCGCTTGCATGATGGAAACGATATTGCCGCATTAGCCCCGCAGGAATCGGTGAGAGTTTGTGCGAAGTGGCCCTAAGCGGCCCTAAGGAGCCGAGTCACACGATGTCCACGGCTTGAGGGGCGATACCCCTTCATGGATGCATCGTCCGAGAGGATCCTGAGACTGTCCGTCAGTCACGATCCCACCTAAGGCACTCCGGGTGCCACGTGCCGCACGCGATGTCGCCGAGGACGGGATCGAAAAGGGTCCCCGCAACCTCGCAAGCCTCGTCAAACGTGACGTCGACCCCTGCCTGCGGGCGAACCTCGCGAATCCCGAGCGCCAAAACTCAGGCGCCTCGAAGCGCCCGGGCACCGCCATCCCCCTTCTTTCACACTCCGCGACGACGGCGATCCTCAGGTCCCTCCAGGCAAGCTCCTGGGTGCGCGCCATGAGCACGATGTCCACGAGGT
>JAFWMI010000112.1 GCA_017513965.1 Atopobiaceae bacterium | reverse complement strand
GTATCCCTGATTTCCTCTGGACTCATCTGAATCTGGCGTCTTCCCGTCGCGGCTTCCATCTCGGGAATGGTCAGCGTTCGATTATCGGCAGTCGCGCCCGAGTCGCCTTGGAGCCGCTTGAACACCGCAAGCGCGCACGAACCGCAGTTCGAGCAGCACTCGATGTTGTACGGATCGTAATGCGGGTTTATCCCAGGCAGCCAACGGCGCACCTCCTCAATGGTTTCGGGCTTGACATCTTCGCCACTCGAAGGGGAGCCGACTCTTTGATCGGGGTCGTATTCAGCTGCCCGAACGCCGCGCGTTTTGCCAGAGTCTCGGTCGCTCTCGATTGCCGAAGAAAAGTCTCCTATGCGCTTGTCGGGGTCGAAATCCTCCGCTTCTTTTCTAAGCGTTGTCTTTCTCTCGCCGATGCTCTCAAGAGGAGGGTTCATCGAAGCCCGCCTTCCACAGACCAGCGCCTCAACTCGTCGAGCCGTCCAAGTTCGTTGAGCACGTAATCCGTGAT
Source organism: Atopobiaceae bacterium (assembly GCA_017513965.1). GTDB lineage: Bacteria > Actinomycetota > Coriobacteriia > Coriobacteriales > Atopobiaceae > RUG440. Next base: position 2,066 of record JAFWMI010000112.1, on the reverse strand, counting down.
GAGCCCTTGCACGATGTCTCGGCGCACGCTGTCTGCAACCTGCCGGTTCGTCCAAGCGACCAAGGCGCGCTCGGCGCTTTCCGTCCATTTTCTCGGGTCGTCGGCCTTTGCGTATGCCTCGACAATAGCATCCTTGACGCTGGGGAACAGCGCAGACATCACCGGGGCGATCTTGGTCATCCGGGGCTCTTCGGGCGGATTGGCGAGCAGTCTCATTATGGTCACCTGCACGGAGGCGTCGACGCCCATCCCGCGCAGCTTGGGTTTCACGTCGGACACCAAAACCTCGTCGTCTACGCGGACGCCCGAGCTGATCATTTCCGCGATTTCAACAGCATCCGAAGGCCGCTCTTCAGGCGAAGTCGGTTCCGGCTCCCGGTATGCAAAGCGCTCGGTTTCGCTATCGAAGCGGTCAACCATGCAAAGCACCGGCTGGATCCACTCGTTCTGGTAAACGGCCGCGACGCCCCTTGGAAGCTTCGCGAGCTCGGTGATTTGGTCGTCGTCGAGATTCGCGGCCTTGCCGACGAGCTCGCGATCGGTCAGGTCCGGCAAGCGCATGATGATCTTGGTGTTCGTGTTGCGTATCGCGGCCATGTCGAGCAATCCGGGCGCCTGGTCTGCGATGACAAACCCCTCCCCATAGGTGCGCATCTCCGCGATGGAGTTGGCAATCATCTCGACGCTTTTCCCCAGAAGGTTTCCGCCCTCTACGGGTTGGTCCGTAGACGTGCGCTTCAGTAGGTTGTGTGCCTCTTCCAGCACCGTAAGGTGGCGCAGGTCAGAATTTGGGCCATCGCATGTCGTCATCCGATGCTCTTGCAGTTTTAGCACCAGCATGCCCATGATCAGGGATTTCGTCTCGCTCGACCCTACGCGGCTGAGGTCGACGATCGTTTTGCCGTCGAACAGGATGTTTGCAGGAACTTCATCGACTGAGAACACCATTCCGTTAATGCCGTTTGTCAGCGACTCTAACCTGGTGAGAAGCGAGCCCTTGTATGCTCCCTTGTTTTCTGCGTCGTACTCGCTCTCGTTGATGGCGATTTTGACGTTCCTGGCGACATCCGCGAAGTTGGGCCACATGCCTTCGCCGTAGGGGTTGGTCGACTCCTGGAGGTCCCAGCCGCAGTCAGCGTAGGACCTCTCAACCGCGCCCTTAAGCACGGCGGGCATCGCGGCGTACATCGGCCAACAGACGTTGAAGATTTCCACCAGTCGGTCGAGGTGCTCCAGCACATGCACGCCCTCCGGGAAGCTGAAGGGATTGAGCTTGAGCAAGGGGGTGTACTTCGGGTTAGTGCCGAAAACCTCGACCCCGTCCCGCATACCCAGGATGTCCTTGTACTCGCCCTTGGCTGGCTCTATGACCAGGAAGCCGACGCCGGATTTCTCTGCCTCGGAAAGGATTTGGCACACGGTGTTGCTCTTACCAGATCCGGTGCTGCCCGTTACGAACGTGTGGGATGCGAGGGAATTCCTTGTAAGGCAAACATTGACTCTTTCCATGCTGTGCATATGGAAGATTTTTCCCAGCTTGAAAAGCTGCTCGCCCCGTTTTAGTGGCTCGTAGGTTACGACGTTCCTGCCGAATTCGGCGCAGGAAAGAACGGGCAGACCGGGCAATGATTTCTTGGGAAAGTTCAGTGCGTATGCGAGCTCCTTACCCGTGAGGCTGGTCGTCGCCGTCACTGCAGCCGGATACACGTTGAAGTACGGCTCCGCTTCGGTGATGTTAAGGTTGAGCCCGAAGATGGGATGCCTAAGGTCGCGCAAATAGGAGCAAATCTCGCTCGCCCGCTTACCCTCCTCGCTTGTTGCAGGATCGCCGCGCCACAGGTTTACGGCGGAGCGGGACATGTAAGACCTCTCGCCTTGGGTTAGCGCAAGGTAGGTATGGGCGACGTTGTTCGCGGTGTTTGCGTCTTCGCTCAAAACATAAGCCGCGAACTCCCACATACCGAGGGCGGTGCTCTCTTCCATGCGCTTCATCTGCTCTTCGAGGAGCTCCAGCGCATGTTTCACGTTGTAATTCGCGAAAGACTGGGTGATGCCCTCGTTCTTCC
>JAFWMI010000111.1 GCA_017513965.1 Atopobiaceae bacterium | reverse complement strand
GTTGAGCGCACCACAGTTGCACATGGTGTGGCGAACTTTCGTAAGAGACCCCTCAACGCCATCCTTAAGGGCGCCAGCATAGGGGACGTATGAGTCAACGCCCTCAACGAACGTGAGGCCCTTGTCACCACCCAAATCGTAACGTTGCCAATTGCGTGCGCGGGCAGAGCCCTCGCCCCAATACTCTTTTACATAGCTGCCATTGACGTTCAGACGACGCGTGGGGCTCTCGTCAAAACGAGCGAAGTAACGGCCAAGCATGAGGAAGTCTGCGCCCATGGCAAGCGCCAATGTCATGTGGTAGTCGTACACAATGCCACCATCCGAGCATACGGGCACATAGATGCCCGTCTCCTCAAAGTAGCGATCACGCTCGGCGCACACGTCGATGATGGCAGACGCCTGTCCGCGTCCAATGCCCTTTTGCTCGCGGGTAATGCAAATCGAACCGCCGCCAATGCCTACCTTTACGAAGTCTGCACCGCAGTCCGCGAGGTAGCGGAATCCCTCGGCGTCAACAACATTGCCCGCGCCCACCTTAACATCGTCTCCGTAATGCTCGCGAATCCAATCGATCGTGAGCTTTTGCCACTCGGAATAGCCCTCGGAGGAGTCGATGCACAGCACGTCCGCACCCGCCTCGATGAGCAGGGGCACGCGCTCTGCATAGTCACGCGTATTGATGCCCGCGCCCACCAGATAACGCTTGTGCTCGTCGAGCAGCTCAAGCGGGTTCGACTTATGCGAGTCGTAGTCTTTGCGGAAGACGATGGACACGAGCCTGTCGTCACCATCGACGATGGGAAGGGCGTTGAGCTTATGCTCCCAAATAATGTCATTGCATTCATGCAGCGAGGCCTCGTCCGTGGCCACGACCAAACGATCGCGCGGCGTCATGAAGTCTGTCACCAGCTTGTCCAGCGGGTCTCGACTGGGACGCCAATCCCTGCTCGTTACGATGCCCAACAGCTTGCCATGGCTCGAACCATCGTCCGTTACCGGCATGGTGGAAAAACCACTCTTCTTCTTGAGTTGCATCACCTGTTCTAGCGTCATGTTGGGCGTAAGGTTTACGGCCGAGACCACAAAGCCCGCCTTCGATGCCTTTACCTCCCGTACCATGGCAGCCTCGTTCTCGGGCGTTTGAGAGCCAAAGATAAAGGAGAGACCGCCCTGCTGGGCAAGTGCGGCGGCAAGCCTGGGACCGGATACCGATTGCATGATGGCCGACACCATGGGGATGTTGAGCGTGATTGCGCTCTGCTCGCCTCGCGAGAAGCGAACCAGCGGGGTCTTGAGGGTCACATTCTGCGGAACGTTTTCCGCTGAGGAATAGCCAGGCACAAGCAGGTACTCACTAAAGGTATGGGATTCTCCCTCAAAGAACGTCGCCATATAGTCTGAATCCTTTCGCCGAAAAACCCTTGATTTTTGCAATTATAGCCATACGCACATTGTAGCATCCCGCTCTTGGGCTAGGCCGTCTTTACCACATCATCAAAATTGACGGCTATGTCGTGCTTCGTGGGCACCCACTCAACCTTCTTGAACAAGGCCACCACATTGATGGGAATGTACGTCATCATAAAGATGGGGAACGTGAAGAGATTCGTAATGATGCGCCAACGCTTACGCGCATAGATGGACTTCCGCTCGCTGATGGTCGTGATGAGGCAGAGCACAAAATACGTGAGGTACATGGTCACGAACAGCATGATAATCGACCCCATGCACATGAGCATCTCGCCACGCGTGGCAAAGAATCCGTGGCTCAGCCAGCCAACGACCAAATAACCCCCGTTTATCAAAACGGAGAGGAGGCTCAGGAGTGTTCCCGGCGCAACCGTCATGAGCATGTCGTACGAGGAGAAGCGATGGTACGTCGTTATGCCACGCATAAGTTCGCCACAATACGAAAAGAACACCTGATAGAACCCTTTTGTCCACCTCATGCGTTGAATCCATGACGCTTTGAACGTTACCGGCTGCTCGTCAAAGAACACCGCCGGAGCAAAGCCTATCTGTATTCCGTTTGCACAGCAAAACGTAGAGAACTGAATGTCTTCGGTGAGGGTGTGAAAGCGCCAGCCATGCATGCCCCTCACAATGGAGCTGGCGACCATCCACCCCGAGCCCGAAATGGCACAGCTCGTGCCAAGCATCATCCTTGCGTTGTTGAGGAAGCGCGCCTCGCGCAAGAACCAGATGGCATACGCCGAACTGATCCAACTGGAATCGAAGTTTTTCGAGTTGCGGTAACTCGTGCATACCAAATAACCCTGATCAAACGCCTGGTTCATTATGTGGACGTAGTCAGGCGCAATGATGTTGTCGGCATCCATAATGATGAACGCCTCGTACTTGTCGCCATACTCATCAACAATGCGTCCAAACGCATAGTCAAGCGCCCAGCTCTTGCCTTTGCGCACCAGATCGTCACGCTCCCATGCGGTGGCGCCAGCGGCACGCGCAACCTCAGCCGTTGCATCCGTGCAGTTGTCTGCCACCACGAAGCACCCAATTTCCCCGTCGTAGTCCTGCGAAAGAATGGACTGCACAAGGTTGGCGATAACCGGTTCCTCGTTATGTGCCGCAATCACAAAGGCAAACGTGTGGCTGCGTTTTGCCGGTGCAAGCCTCACCAACCCCTTGAAGAATACGATGATCATATAGACGTACTGATACAGGTACGCGATGGTAAAGAGCACGCCAATAACGAAGTTGAGGATAACGATGGGCGTGAGCCCCACGCTATTGAGTTCCACGAGCCGGCTCCTCTCGTTGTCCGCACATGCGAATCAAGCTTGGACAAATGCAATCGCCTGCCTCCGTCCTGCCCATGGAGCGCGAATGGAGGTCTGCGAGCACCTGCGCAAGGTCGTTGGGAAGCGTGTCTTCAATAGTAACGCACTCCCCCGTTTCGGGATGCGAAAACGAGACACGCCACGAATGGAGAAACTGCCGAGCGAGCCCCAGGTCACGAGACTTCGCGCGCTTGGCGCGCACCCCATAAAGCTGGTCGCCAACGACCGGATGACCAATGTGGCGCATATGAACGCGGATCTGGTGCGTCCGTCCCGTGTACAAATGACACTCCAGCAACGAGAACCCCTCGTCAGTAGCCGATGCCTCAAACCGCTCAAGGGTTCTGAACGTAGTGATCGCCTCGCGAGCCATGGGATCATCGGTTACGGTCATGCGCAGGCGATCACGGGTGGAGCGAGCGATGCCCGTGGTGATCGACCCCTCGTCCGGCGCCACGTAGCCATGCACGAGCGTTACGTACCGACGGTCAAGCACACGTAGGCGGATGAGGTCCTGCAGGGCCTTTTGCGTCTTGTCGTCTTTTGCCGCCAGCATAAGACCAGAGGTGTCCATGTCCAACCGATGCACGATGCCGGGGCGGTCCTCCCCCTGCAGCATCCCCAAATGGTCGTAGCCACAATGCGCAACGAGTGCGTTTGCAAGCGTGTCATCTACATGTCCGGGGCTCGGATGGCAGACGAGTCCTTCTTGCTTGGACAGCACCAAAAGATATTGGTCCTCAAACCGTATGTCCAAGGGAATCTCATAGTTTGGCGCAAGATGCGTCTGGCTCGTCGCCTGAGACGGTACGACGACCTGGACACGATCGCCCAGCACCACGCGCTCCGCCTTACCGGTTGCCATGGTTCCGTTTATCGTTACCGCTCCACCTTCGATGAGGCGGGCACAGGCGGATCTACTCGGGCACTCTGTCTGCTGTGCCAGAAAGGCATCGAGCCGCGCCCCGTCCTCGCTCGGCCCCACCAACAAGTGCACAACCGAGGACACACCGTCACACATGGCCAAACCCGCCGCGGCTCACGCTCTTGTTTTGACTCGCCGAATCGCTCTCCCTCATCCTGTCCCAGCGGAGATACCCGATTATCACAAGGGCAATGCCCACCGTAACGCAGATGTCGGCAACGTTAAACACGGGGAAGTTCATAAACGAGGTTGACAAAAAATCGATTACGGAGCCTTCCATAAGGCGGTCGATCATATTGCCGGTACCACCGCCCGCCACGAGGCCAATCGGAATTACCAGCGAAACAGGCAAGTCGGGCTCGTTCCAAACCACAAACACCGACCCAACAAGAAACACGAGCGCCACGAGTACAAAGAAAATGCCACCGCCCTCGCCAAAGGAAAAGGCAGCTCCGGTGTTGTGCACCAGCACGAGGTCGAGCACGCCAGGAATAAAAGGCTTGGGGCCATCCTGCAGCTTAACGAGCATCGCGGCCTTCGTGGCCTGATCCACCGCAACGACCAGAATCACCGTAAGCCAGAATATGACGATTCGAATGCCCCGGGCACCCAACGTGGCAAAACGTGTCTCCACACGCCCTCCCATTGTCTCAAAGCCAAACACAACAACACCAAACGAAGAACAGCAACAAATGCTCTCGTCGATGGCATCTGCCGGACGAGAGCATTCGAAGCATCTTGCCTACTCCCTGCAGGCCTCAACCGCATCGTGGCAGCGGTGGCAGAGGTGATCCTCTCCCAAGTCACGCCAATTCCAGCACCGTTCGCACTTCTCGCCGGTGGCTGGAACCACCTCACACGAGAGCTCATCGGCCTGCGCAACCGACACCTGGGCGCATACGAACGGCTCGGCAAGATCGCATCCCAAGTCGCCCACGAGCATGGCATACGTCTCATCGGGAACCGACAGCTTGGCATGGGCGGCCTGCGTGGTCTTCTCGCCAATCACACCGGAGCCAATAGCCTCCTCGTAGGCCTTGGTAAACGCCGCACGCGTCTCGACCACCGCACGATATACCGGCAGATATGGCGTGTACGCGGCCTTGTCCATAGGCGCCTTCCACCAATCAAGCAATGCGGCATACGTCTGTCCGTCGCGCATGCTCGCGGGCAGATACGCCATCACCTCGTCTGTGGTGTACACGAGGATTGGCTGAAGATCGCGCAGCAGCATGGAGAGGATGTGAGCCCATACCGTTTGGGCACTCCGACGCACGCGGCTCGCGGGAGCCTCGCAATACACGCGGTCCTTCGTGGCGTTGAGGTAACCGTTGGAGAGCTCGGTGATCACGAAGTCGTAGAGCGTGCGGTATGCCTGGTTGAAGCGATACCCTGCATAGGCCTCGCTCACCTGCTCGTGCACCTCGCACAGGCGGGCAAGCATGAGCTTGTCGTACGCCTCGAGCTCCTCAACGGGCAGCCCGTCCACTGCGGGGTCGAACTGGTCCTCGATCTCGCCCAGCAAGAAGCGGAACGTGTTGCGGAAGCGGCGATACGCCTCGCCCACGTGGTTGAGAATCTGCGCATCGCACGGCACGTCAACGGAAGTGTCCACCGACGCGACCCAAAGACGCAGGACGTCTGCGCCACGGGTGTCGCATTCCTTGTTGGGGTCAATCACGTTGCCCAACGACTTGCTCATCTTGCGACCCTGGCCATCAAGGGTGAAGCCCTGGCTTACCACTGCCTTGTAGGGCGCCACGCCATAGGCGCCGATACTCGTCATGAGCGAGCTCATAAACCAGCCACGGTGTTGGTCGGAACCCTCAAGGTACATGTCGGCCGGGAACCCAAGGTAATCACGATGACGGCACACGGCTGTGTGGGAGACACCCGAGTCCCACCACACGTCCAAGATGTCACGGTCTGCCTTGAGGTTGTGGCCGCCGCATGCGGGACACGTGCACGCATCGCCCAAATAGCTGGCGGGGTCGTCGGTAAACCAATGGTCGGATCCCTGCTCGCGGAAGAGCTTGATAACGGCGTCGAGGGTCTGGTCGTTCATCACCGACTCGCCGCAGTCCTGGCACGTGAACGCCGGGATGGGCACGCCCCAGTTGCGCTGACGCGAGATGCACCAGTCGGGTCGTCCTTCGACCATCGAGCCAATGCGCTTCACCGCATGAGCCGGATAGAAGTCCACGTGGTCAAGCGCCTCGCGCGCCTGGGTGCGCAGGCCCGTGTCGTCCATCGAGACGAACCATTGGCTCGTGGCACGGAAGATCACGGGGTTCTTGCAACGCCAGCAGTGCGGATAGCTGTGGCTCATGTCCTCGTGCAGGATGAGGGCACCACGCTCGCGCAGCCACTCGATGATGTGCGGGTTGGCCTCGTTGACCTCCATACCGCCCCACGGGCCGCCCGTGCCCATGGTGTCGCCCTTGAAGAATCGACCGTCGTCGTCTACGGGCATGACCACCGGCACATCAAACTGCATGCCAGCCAGATAGTCGTCCACGCCATGGCCGGGTGCCGAGTGAACGATGCCCGTGCCGTCCTCGAGCGTTACGTAGTCGGCATAGATGAACTTGCCGGTCTCGCCCTGATCGCCAAAGATGGGTTGCTTGTAGCGGTTCTCCACCAGCTGGGTGCCGGTGGCGCGCCAAGGCTCGCCATCCTCGCCAACTACGAGTGTGGCATCCTCCCAGCCAAACTTGGCGGCGCACTTCTCCCAGAGCGCCTCTGCAAAGATGGCTGCACGCCCCTCATGCGCAACGGCGACATAGTTTGCCTCGGGATGCAGAATAACCGCATCATCGGCGGGAAGGGTCCAAGGAGTCGTCGTCCAAATGGCAACGTCGAGCTTGCCCTCCCATGCCTCGAGTCCGGCGGGGACGGTCGTCATCTCAAATCGCACGAAGATGGCAGGACTTACCTCGTCGCCATACTCAATCTCGGCCTCTGCGAGGGCCGTGTGGCAGTGGCTGCACCAATGTACGGGCTTGCGTCCGCGATAGATGGCGCCAGAGTCCCAGATGGCCTTGAAGATCTCGATGTCAGTCGCATCGTAGTCGTTGGTGTAGGTGAGGTAGGGGTTATCCCACTCTCCCAGCACACCCAGGCGCTTGAAGCCCCGGCGCTGGGTATCCACCTGCTCAACCGCCATCTTGCGGCAGAGCTCGCGAATCTTCTCGGTGGGAAGCTCACGGAACTTCTTGCCGCCCACCATGTCCTCGACCTTGTGCTCAATGGGCAAGCCGTGGCAGTCCCAACCGGGGACGTACGGCACCTCACGCCCCTGCATGATCCAATAGCGGTTGATGATGTCCTTGGAGATCTTGTTTTGCGCGTGGCCAAGGTGGATGGGGCCGTTGGCGTACGGAGGTCCGTCGTGAAGCACAAACCGCTCGTGTCCCTCGTTCTTCTTGAGCGCGAGCTCATAGACGCCCGCTTCCTCCCATGCGGCGAGCCGCTTGGGCTCGTTTTGCGCCAGATTCGCACGCATCGCAAAGCGCGTGCGTGGGAGATTGGTCGTCTTCTTGTATGTGTTGGCCATGGCATCCCTTTCGCGCGACCACAAACACTTGTCAACAAGGTGCGATTCTACCACGGATAGATACCGTTTGCAGATAAAAACAGACCTTTCGCGGAGACTGGGAAACTGCGTTGTAACCGTTCCCCGAATCCAAGGCATCGCACGCATGATGTCTGCCATCTAAGTCCATAGCACTTACATTTTTTTCATGCGCACGTATACCTATGTCCTTTGAGCGGGTAGCATTATGGAGGTTGTATATCTCTCCAAGGAGTTACTACGCATGGAAATGAACAACAAGAAGCGTCGGCAATCGATGTTTTTGTACGTGATTATCGCACTGGCCGTCATGTTTGCGATCAATCAGTCATTCAACACGTTTCAGCGCACCCTCGTTAAGGATGTAAGCTACAGCGAATTCCTGAGCATGGTGGACCACAACAAGGTCAAGGAAGTAGAGCTCAACACCGGTACGGGCAAGATCAAGTTCACCGACGGCAAGTCCGGCGAGGAGGGCACCCAGGTCTACGAGACCTCGCTCTTCCCCAACGACGACGGGCTCGTTGAACGACTGCAGCAGCATGAGGTCGACTTCAAGGCACAGATTCCCGACACCAGCAACGACCTGTGGATATACATGCTGCTCAGCTACGGCATACCCATCGGCATCATGGTGTTCTTTGGTTGGCGCCTCAATCGTCGCATGAAGAAGGCCATGGACGGAGACGACCCCTCCATGGACTTTAGCGGTGGCTTCGGTGGCTTTGGCATGGGCGGCCTCGGCAAGTCCAACGCCAAGATCGTGGGAGAGAAGGAGACTGGCGTAACCTTTGCAGACGTCGCTGGCCAAGACGAGGCCAAGGAGTCGCTGCAAGAGATCGCCAGCTTCCTGGAGAACCCACAGAAGTATTCCGACATTGGCGCTCGTTGCCCCCGCGGCGCGCTCCTCGTAGGGCCTCCGGGAACCGGCAAGACGCTGCTTGCCAAAGCGGTGGCCGGCGAGGCAAAGGTACCGTTCTTCCAAATCTCGGGCTCCGAGTTCGTCGAGATGTTCGTGGGACGCGGTGCCGCCAAGGTGCGCGACCTCTTCAAGCAGGCAAACGAAAAGGCCCCGTGCATCGTGTTCATCGACGAGATCGACACCGTGGGCAAGCGCCGCG
>JAFWMI010000110.1 GCA_017513965.1 Atopobiaceae bacterium | reverse complement strand
TACGAGTTCGTGACCGTCTCGGACCTCATGCGCGCGGCGGGCGACATACCCGAGGACGTGTGCTCGGGCTCCGCGGCCATGCCCGAGGGCTGCACCTGGCCCGACGAGATCGCGCCGGAGGGCTATCTTGACAACTACCTCGAGAGGACTTCGACGGAAGAAGCTCCTACGAGCTAATGCTATTTGGCTGGTTCATGTTCCATCGCATCGACACGCCTGTTTCGCGGATGCATAATACGATTGAGCACACGTTTTTTTGGGGGACGACCCATGAGCCCACACAACAACGACGAACACACGCAGCAAACAACGAGGTCCAGCAACCCCTACGACAACGCTGACCCCATACCCATGACCCCTCGCAACGCACATCAGGTGGTTCGCGACCATCCCTCGACCTATAGCCGACCCCGTAGCAGGACCGTGCAATCGGCGCAAGACTCTGCCCGTTTGGGGTCAACCGGCCAGTTCAGTCGCATAGACGAGACGGACGGACCCCGAATCATTCCGGCACGACAACGGAGCTCCGAGTCCTCCTCGCGCACCATGTCATCACGCGCGCACAACGCAAATCCCGGCAGGCGACGGATTGCGATCATCGTCGCCTTGGCTGCGATTCTCCTTGTCGCCGGCGGAATCACCACCATGCTCTGGCTCAGGAGGCCGGTCACCATTACGGTAAACGGCAAAACGGCCGAATACGCCGTGGGCACCACGCTCCGAGACATCATGAACGACCGAGGCATCATAACCAACCCCGGCAATTACGTAACCGTCTCGGGTGAGGTGCTCGAGCCGCACAACGGCTACGCGTATTCGGCGCGCATAAACGGCGAGCAAGTCCCCTCAGAGGAACTGGAGGACTATCGCATTAGCGGGAGCGAGTCCATTGAGTATCTCGACGGCGAGGACCGCATTGAGGAGTACACGGTCACAACGGAGTCCATCGCCCCCTATCTGCGCATGGAAGGCCAAGGCTATACCATCTCATACGTCTCGCAATGGCCGCGCGAGGGTATTCTTGAGCACCGAACGGGCACCGTGTCCGGCGAGCAGGTAGACGTGGTAACCCAAGAGACGCAGGACTGCATCGTCACGTGCAGGGACTTCAACCTCGAGGGGGACCGCAAGTACGTGGCGCTCACCTTCGACGACGGGCCGTCCTCCCCGTACACCGAGCAGTACCTGGACATCCTGGAGCGCTACGGCGTCCGCGCGACGTTCTTCTTCCTGGGCGAGAGCGTCGAGCAGAACCCCGAGCTCGCCCGGAAGGTCGTGGAGGCGGGCCACCAGGTGGCCAACCACACGATGGCGCACAACCAGCTCACCGCCGTCGACGGCGAGACCGTGCGGGCCGAGGTGCGGCGCTCCGCCGAGGTGATCGAGCGCGACTGCGGGGTCGCCACCACGCACCTGCGCCCGCCCTACGGCGACTTCACGGAGCGCAGCTGGCTCGCCACGGGCGGCGACGTGTCCGCCTCGGTGCGCTGGAGCGGCGACTCGGAGGACTGGCGCCTGCCGGGCGCCGACGCCATCGTGGAGAACGCCCTCGTCAACGTGCACTCCGGCACGGTGATCCTCATGCACGACGGGGGCGGGGACCGCTCCCAGGACGTCGAGGCCCTCCCCCGCCTCATCGAGCGCCTGCAGGGCGACGGCTACGAGTTCGTGACCGTCTCGGACCTCATGCGCGCGGCGGGCGACATACCCGAGGACGTGTGCTCGGGCTCCGCGGCCATGCCCGAGGGCTGCACCTGGCCCGACGAGATCGCGCCGGAAGACATTGAAGCCGCATCGGGGACGTGATGACCCATGAGGCGACGTGCAACCAAAATCGTGACGACGGTAATTGCCGCAATAGCCATCGCGGCCGGTTGCACGCTTGGTCCCATGGCAGGCATTGCGACGGCCTGTATCGTCATGAGCCTCTTGAGCGCCTTCGCCCTCTATCGATCCTCCCGTTCTCGTCTTCCATACAGAGCGCAGGCAGCAACCGCGCCAAACCCACCGTTGCCAGCAAGCGACACGCCGTGCCCCACGGAAGAGCCGGCTCAAGAGCCCATCACATGCCAAGAGCTGGAGGAGCAGGAGGAGCCGGAAGAGCAGGAAGAGCAGGAAGAGGACGACGTCGAGCCGATGGCAGACGGCGAGGACGTGGAGGAAGAGCCGGATGCAACAGAGGATGCGTACGATTTCTCCGCTTTCGCCACGGACCTCTTGCTGTCCGAGCAGCCCATTGAGCTGCTCAAAAAGACCGTAGACCAGATTCGTGAGCGCGAGGATGCGGGTGACCCACACGCTCCCTGCGGCCTCGAGCAGTATCTTGCGCGCCGGCTCGAGGAGGCGGGGCTCTATTCCACGCGCGAGAACGAAAAGCTCCCGGTTTTGAGCGTCGCGCGTCCACGGCATAGCGGCCTGTTCTATCTCCGCACATCGGCCAGGCAGGTGACGTTTGGTGCCCAGCTGCGAATCGTTCGCATCGAGGCAGCCCTCAACGCAACGCTCTTGGCCAGTCTCCACGCACCACGCGCCGGGCAATCGAGCATGGAGGAGCTGTACAAGTACACGCAGCGCTTTGAGCGATCCATGTGCGCGCAAGTCCCCAACGTGGACATGGCCGACTGGTCGTATTTGGCCATGCCCTGGCAAATGCGCTACGGACCGACCACGCAGGGCGAGTGGTCGGTACGACAGACCATCGCCGAGGCAATAGAGAGCCTGCAGACGCCCCATCGGCTCGAGGCGTCGTTTAGGTCGAACGTATCTGCAGGTGACGTAGGCATAGAGATCTTCGTGACTCCCTCGCAGGCATATTGGAAATCGGCTCTGGTCGATGGTTTGGGCATCGTGCCCATAACAAACGAGATGCGCGCCAAAAACGCATCCGAATACGCGGCCCGCCTTTCCATACTCTTGGCAAACCACGCCTTTCGCACGTCAAACCGCATCAAGCGCGTTTGGGTAAGCGGGATTGAGCACACGCCTTCGAGTCGCATCTGTCGCTATTCGGTGTGCTTCGACAGGAGGGCCTTCTCGCTCTTGCGCATGGAAGCCATCCTGGACCCCATTGCGATCCTCAGGTCGTTTGGCGCGTCACTGGAGGAGGATTCGGGAAGGCTCTTGCCCACCTCCCCGCTCTTTTACTTGGAGGACGAGCGCTTTTGTCCCCCAAAGCGTCACGACCTCTGGCAGTTGAGCGAGCGACCCCTCAGCGCTGCGGCCGCCGTCTCGCTTGGCACCACGCGTGTCTCGGGACTCTCCATCCACGAGGAACTGCCTCGCCTCTTGGCGTCCGAGCAGCTGCTCCGAAGGCTCGACGACCAAGACGACACGCACTCGACCGAAAAGAGCGTGCAGGCCGTGCTGAGCGTCTCGCAAGAGACTTCCGACTTCTCGGTTCTCTCTGCCGCGGAACGCATCATGCAAAAGCTTGTTGACGGCTCGCTGGACCCCAAGGACACGCGTGCCATACAGGACGAGTTTGTGAGCGGCGATCAGCTGACCAGATCGGTGCAAAGGGCCCAGCGGCTGCTGACGTCCCGCAAGCCGGACGAAGCGCTCGAATGCCTGCTCCAGTGCCTTGGCAACACGCATGGGCAGGATTCGTATAGTGATACCGCGAGCGTGGCCTACCGTTCGTTCGAGACATTCACGCAGCGCTCGCTCTACAATCGGATGCATGTAAACGACAAGCGAACCGTCGTGCTCGTGCCAGACGCCTACGTCGTCGCGCAGCTCCTCATCGCAGCGCTCTACATGAACATGCCCGAGGAGCATCCAGAGTCTCGCAACGCCCTCGAGCGAGCCCGCGACCATGCTCAAAAGGCGCTTGACGTTGCCCCACTCTCCACGCCAGCGCATTTGAGCGTTGCGGCGTGTCTGGAGCGATCGGGGAATCTGGACCTTGCCTCCGAGCAAGTTGCCAAGCTGCTCGAAGTTGCGTTTGATCCGCAAAGCATTGGCCTGGCATACTATCATCTGGCATCGATCCAGTGGTCGCTTGGCAACGAACGGACGAGCCAAGCATGCTACCAGCTGAGCGTGCAGGCCTTTCCACCACTCCTACCCTTCGTAATGCAAGAATGTCAGGAACTCCTCCAGGAAGGCGAGCAGTCAATCGAGCTGCTCAACGCGCAGCAGATCGAGCAGGAACTCACCGAGCACAACATACCGCTCTCGCCCTCTGAGCGCCTCTCGTACCTTCTGTACGATTGTGCCACGGCATCGGTGGACGCCGAGGTATTCCCCGTCGCACGGGACCTCATGCACGTTTTGGAGGCGCTCACCGGAGACGACGTCATACGCTGCATGCGCCAGTCGCTCGAGCGAGAGCCGGACGTCTAGCCCACAGAGACACTCCCCGCCTGCCACGGGTAACCGCTACTGGTGGCAGACGGCTCGAGCTCACACGACGGCTACTCGTACGACAGCTCCATGAGTCGCCGTATGGCGACGATGTAGATTGCAAGGGCACGCTTGAGCACCTGCTCGGAGACGCCCTCATCGGGACCGTGCTCCTGCCCGACCCATGCCGGAGCGGGATTGGACGGATCGTCTGGCCCAAACGCAACCGCATGCGCAAAGTGGCGCGCATACGTTCCTCCGCCAATGGTGATGGGCGCCTCGTTCCTTCCCGTTGCCGCATTAAAGGTGTCTACGAGCGCTCTTACAGGCTCCGAGGTGGGGTCCTGATAGAAGGGAACCGCATCCGAAGTGTCCACAACGGTACAGTCATGCGCATGGGCAACGCGCTCAATAGCAGCTTTGAGCACAGCGCCCGTAGTGCTCTTGGGGTATCGAATGTCCATGGTTTGCAGGAAGTGCACCTGGCCCTCCTGCTCGACCGTCCGTATGGTTCCGCCAATGCAGGTGAGCGGATCAAAGAGGTCGTCCGTCGCCACTATGCCCAATCCCGATCCATCGGTGCTCGAGAAAAGAGCGGTCTCGAAGTCGAGAAACGCACGCTCTTGCTCGGTGCACAAATCGTGCGACAGCAGGTAGTCCACCAACATGCCGATCGCATTGCGCGTACCCTCGGGCATAGAGGCATGGCCTCCCACGCCCTGTGCCTCAATCGCGAACAGCGCGTTCCCGTCATCGTCCGTGCCTGCGGCCAAAACGTGAATGCCTTCCGCGTCGTCGAGCTCCTCGCCACAACGAACGACCGCGCGCGCGGCGCCCGGTATGGCGTTGGAGACGGTTCCGCCCTCAAGGGACACGATGCTCCCGCTCCCCCGCTCAAAGGATGCAGAGCGAACCTCGGCGAAGAATCGGCCCTTCTCGCCGCAAATGAGCGGAAAGACCGCGTCGGGGGTAAAGCAGAACAGCGGCTCCGGGTAACGGGCAAGGTAATAGTCCACGTCCTCCATCTCGGTCTCTTCGTTCGAGCCCACCAGGCAACGCAGCGTGTAGGGCAGCTTGACGCCGGTGCGGCGCGTCTCCCGCACGAAGTAGTGCGCCGCATAGAGCGAGAGCACCAGGGGCCCCTTGTCGTCTATTACACCTCGGCCCAGGAGATAGCCCTCTTTGCGCGTCACGCGCAGGGGGTCGAACGTCCAGCCGCTGCCCAGAGGCACGATGTCGGCATGCGCAATGGTTGCCAAGTACTGCTCGCTTGAGCCTTCGAGCTCGGCATAGCCAAGATAGCCCTCGCAATCCTGGGTGGAGAGGCCGAGTTTGTCGGCAATACTCAGAGCGCGAAGCACCGCCTCGTGTGGGGCAGGGCCAAAGGGCGCTCCTTCCGTTGCGTGCTCGCGGTCCTCCACACTCTCCACTTGGACAAGGGAGTCGATGTCGGCAACCACGTCCTCCCAAACCTCATCCACATAAGCCGTTGCAGACGCTAGCAAATCGTTCGTGTGCTCCATGAGGGCTTCCTTTCGGTAGAATCACTATCCAAGCCAGTGTAACGCTCGTTTGGCGACTGGTGCTCGGAACTTCAGACGAAACGTATCGATTGGGGAATGCATGAGCAATGCGCCCGATTGCCTTTGGCCGTTTTGCGGAAAGGCTGCCATCTTCGATTTTGACGGAACCCTCGCCGACACCTCCCATATTTGGCATTCGGTCGATTTGGCATTTCTTGGCAAGCGAGGACTGCCGTACGACGACGACTATCCCCAGCGGCTGGCCACGCTCGGCTTTGTTGACGGTGCGCAATACACCATCGAGCGCTATGGCCTAGACGAAACCGTAGAGGACATCTGCGCGGAGTGGCAGACGTCCAGTAGGGACTTGTACCGGAGCGAGGTGACCCTGCGACCGGGAGCCGGACGCTACATCATGGCCCTGCGCGACCAAGGCATCCCTTGTGCCCTCGCCACCACGAACAGCCCGGCCGTACTGGAGTCGATGCAACACCTGGATGTCTTTGCGCTCTTTGACGCTCGTGTGTACGCGCAGGACGTGGGCAAAAGCAAGGACCATCCCGATATCTATCTCGAGGCCGCCAAGCGGCTCGGGGCAAACCCACACGACTGCATCGTGTTCGAAGACGTGTGCAACGCGTTGCAAACCGTCCAGCGGGCGGGAATGACTGCCTGCGGCGTACGAGCCAACGACCCGAGCCAGCCAAAGGAGACCCGCGACGTCGCCGACCTCTGGCTCGAGGACTGGCGGGACATTGTCCTGTAGGCCCAAAAATCGGCCCGCACCAAATCCAAGGAACAAAAAAGGGGACGTCCACTCGTGACGTCCCCCGAGTCGCCTTAAGGCGAATGCTATGCGCAAAGACTAGATTTTGCGCACGTTGGAAGCCTGCAGCTTGCCGTTCTGGCCGCTGGTGATGTCAAACTCGACAGCCTGACCCTCATCGAGCGTCTTGTAGCCCTCCATCTGGATCTCGCTGAAGTGAACGAACAGATCGTCGCCGTCCTCACGGGAGATGAAGCCGTAGCCCTTGTCGCCGTTGAACCACTTAACCGTACCCTGAGCCATGTCGTGCCTTTCTTTCTCTGCCCCGCAGGGCAAAACGCTGCGCTTTCGCGCGATACCTGTGACTCGTTTGTCACGTGGGATATATTACCCCAAGCCGAGCGACTTCAAACCGCCAATCTTCGCTCTTCCGTCTCCGGAGAAACACTTGACGAACATGCCTCAATAGTGTTATGAAGACCCGTCCATCGTCCAACCCGCGATCTCCTGCGCCGTAGGCGTCGTGTCAACCGCCAGGGGCTGGTACAGCTGGTCGATGGTCGTCACGTCATAGCTTATGGTGAGGGAATCGGTGGGAGAAAGCCTGGTGAGCACCGTCGCCATATCGAAGTTTTCGGTGCTCTTGGTCTTAAATCCGGCGTCGTCCCCAAAGTGTTTCTCGTCATCCATCTGCAGATTGCTGATTTTTCCGCCAGCGGGCCCATAGAAGATAACGTAGGTGAGGATCTCGCCACGCTCCTTCACGAGCTGGTTGCCTACCTCCATGCCGCCCACCACATACTTTGGCGCATCCTGGGCCACTTCGGGAGTAATGTTGTTCTTGATGCGCGTGGTCACATGATACGTATACGTGCCGTCGTCGTTGTGCTGCGGCTCGCCATACACGGTGTCACGATACAGATACCAGTCCATCTTCGACCACGTATAGTCGTTGAGGAACACGCCCATGTAGGGATATGACGGATCGGTGTGGATCGCACCCGAGAGCGAGAGCGTGCTTATGATGCCCTGCACCTTGTCGTCCGCAAACCACACGGCCAGATTTCTGTTTTGTGCCGCACCCCCCACCGCTTGCAAGAAGTCTGCCATGTCAACGTTACCCAGCCTGTTGACCATCAGGTTGAATGCCTTGTTAGCCACCTTGGCAAATGCCTTATCCTGCCTGCGAATACGAATTCTCCAGTAGATGTCAGACAACAAGAACTGTGCGGTGTTCTTTTTTGTGACGCGTATTGTTTTGTTGATCCTCACCTTTCCGTGAGTGAGCTCCATGAGCCGTTGCAGGAAGATGGGGTCTACGGCAATGACGCCGTCCACGTTTGTGTATCCCTTGTCCTGGTATTCCTGCTCGCTGCCATAGATCTGCGCGATGGTTTGCGCGACGCGCGGGAAATTGGGGTTGATGCCAACGGAAGTCACCATGTCTACGGAATCGGATCCATAGACGAACTTCTCGTCCTCGTTTATCTCGATGTCCTGCCGAATGTTCTGGGGACTGCTAAAGCTCCCCAGCTCCATGACGCCGTCCTTGAACTTAAGCACGCCCCACGAGCCCGGGAACCCTCCCACGGAACGAAGCTCGGAGTTCGTTTGCGCCAATATGAGATACGTGCGCTCGGTGCCATCGGCACCAAGCAGATGGGGCACGCGATCCGCCAGCGCATCCGCCTGCTCAGCGACGTCGGATATGGGGATGAGGTAGGTACGGGCCGTATCTATGACGTTGTTCAGATCTGCCATGGAACCATGTTCCATCATCGAGAAGGCCTCTTCCGCACGGTACAGTACGGGCTCCATCCTCCCCAACAGGACAACCACGTTCTTCATGCCCTCAACGTCCACGGCACCGTCCTTGAGCAAGCCGCCCGCCGAGACGTGGGCCAGGTCCTTTGCCATGGGCTTAACCGCATTGATGGAGAAGTCGTCCACCACCTCGGAGATCGCCTGGACGTTCTGCAGGTCCTTGCCGACAATCGGAAAACCGCAGGCAAGGTACCACACGGGCGAGTCGGTCTCGCGCTTCATCACGCTCGACGCTTCGGCCAGAATCTCGGCGTTCTGCATCACCTTGTCCTCGTCACCGGTCTTCATGCCGTCGAGGATGCCAGACACCGACGCCTTGAGCGTATCGACCTGCCCCATGACCAATCGCGCCGAATTGGCAAAGAGCAGCGCCATGAGCACGAGACAGAGCACCGGCACGCCAATGAGCAGCGCATTGCGCCACCTGCGTTTTATGGGCATGTGGTCGTACTCCACGTTGCCCGAATCATACGGCTCCGGGTCATATGCCCCGCCTCGCCAGTCATCAGACCCAACCGCGGCGTACGATTCGGTATGCATATCGTCACTCGAGTTCCAAAACGCCGATACATCGTCGAGGTCCGCGTCGTCGAGCGCGGGAGAACCATCGCGACTAGGCAGGTTGTTATCGTAGATGTTGTCCAACAAATCGTTATTGGGCATACGACAATCCCCCATCACATCCAAAGCTTCTGCGTGCACAACATCAGTACCTTACCGCATAGTCGCACGTGTAACGGCCACATTTGCGACCGTAACAAAACCCACAGTGGCATTACCGGCTAATAAATACGGGTAACACTGTGGGTTTTGTCGCGACATGCCGCACGGACGCATGCAGGCAGCATAAGACTGCTAATATGCCACATGCTGCTTTGCCATTGTTGAGGAGGAATTATGTACAAGGTACATTGCATGAACAACATCGCCAAGGTCGGCACGGACGCACTTGGCGAGAATTTTAGGCTCACCGACAACGTCGCTGATGCCGAAGCCATCATGGTGCGCAGCGCCAACCTTCACGAGATGGACTTTTCCAACAAGCTGCTGGCCATCGCACGCGCCGGCGCAGGCGTCAACAACATACCGCTCGATCGTTGTGCCGAGAACGGCATCGTAGTCTTCAACACCCCCGGCGCGAACGCAAACGGCGTTAAGGAGCTCGTCATCGCAGGCATGCTCATGGCAGCGCGCGACATCCTTGGTGGCATCGACTGGGTTGAGCGTCACTACGACGACCCCAACGTAGGCACCCTCGCCGAGAAGGCAAAGAACCGCTACGCCGGAACCGAGCTCGCTGGCAAGACGCTCGGCGTCATAGGCCTGGGCGCCATTGGCGCAATGGTGGCCAACGCCGGACGCAGCCTCGGCATGCACGTGCTGGGCTACGACCCCTACCTGTCGGTAAAGTACGCCTGGAGCCTGGACCGTCACGTCCGCCACATCAACGACATTCGCGAGATATGGGCAAATGCCGACTACATCACCATTCACGTGCCGGCAACCGACTCGACGCGGGGCATAATCAGCCGAGAGGCCATCGCCGCCATGAAGGACGACGTCGTCGTGCTCAACTACGCTCGCGACGTCCTCGTGGACGAGCGCGCCATGGCCGAGGCGCTGCAGGAGGGCCACGTCGCCCGCTACATGACGGACTTCGCCAACACGTACACCACCCAGATGCCCCGTGCCACGGTGACCCCACACCTGGGCGCGTCCACCAAGGAGGCAGAGGACAACTGCGCCGTTATGGCAGCAAACGAGATTCGCGACTACCTGGAGAACGGCAACATCACCAACTCGGTGAACTATGGCACCGTTGACTTGGGGCCCATGAGCACGCCCATGCGCCTTGCCGTGTTCCACAAGAACGTACCGGGCGTCATTGGGCAGATCACCTCCACCGTATCGAACGCGGGCGTCAACATCGAGAACATGACCGACAAGAGCCGCGGCGACTACGCATACTCCCTGCTCGACCTTTCGGGCGAGATGGACGACGCGACGGTCGCCACGCTCAACAACGTATCGGGAATCTACCGCGTTCGCGCGATCCGTCACTAGGAGGCACGCACACCCGTATTGGTGGGGCACATGCGACACCTCGCGCCGCAGTGCACGAAAGGAAGTTCATGTATAAAGTCCATTGTATGAATCGCATTTCTCAGGCAGGCATCGACCAGCTCTTTGGCACGTTTGCCCCAGCACGCGACCTCGAGGACGCCGAGGCCGTTATGGTACGCAGCGCCAACATGCACGAGGTGGAGCTTCCCAAGGGCTTGCTCGCCGTCGCACGAGCGGGCGCAGGCGTCAACAACATACCCATTGACGAGTGCACCAAGCGAGGCATCGTGGTGTTCAACACGCCAGGGGCCAACGCCAACGGCGTCAAGGAGATGGTCATAGCCGGCATGCTGCTTGCCTCCCGAGACATCCTGGGAAGCGCCCGTTGGGTCGAGGAGCATGCCAACAGCGAATACGTGGCCACCGAGGCCGAGAAGGTCAAGTCGCAGTTTGGCGGATTCGAGATTGCCGGCAAGACGTTGGGCGTCATTGGCCTGGGCGCGATCGGGGCCATGGTCGCCAATGCGGGACGGAGCCTGGGCATGCATGTGCTGGGCTTTGACCCGTACCTCTCTGTAAAGTACGCCTGGAGCCTCGACCGTCACGTGCACGCCGTGCGCAACGTGGGCGACATCTACACGCAGGCGGACTTCGTAACGATCCACGTGCCCGCCAACGACAAGACGCGCAACATGATCGGTCGCGACCAAATAGCCCAAATGAAGCGCGGGGTCGTGGTGCTCAACTTTGCGCGCGACGTGCTCGTGGACGAGCATGCCATGGCCGATGCCCTCGCCTCTGGCCACGTGGCACGCTACGTAACCGACTTTGCCAACCCCCTCACCTGCCACATGCAGAACGCCATCGTCACCTCCCATCTGGGCGCCTCCACCGTTGAGGCGGAGGACAACTGTGCCGCCATGGCCATCGCAGAGCTTCGCGAGTACCTGCTCTCGGGCAACATCACCAACTCCGTGAACTTTGGTGACGTGGACCTTGGCCCCATCGAGACGGACGAGCGCGTCGTCGTGCTGCATCGCAACGTGCCCAACATGATTGGTCGCTTCTCGCAGATCCTGAGCGACGCACATCTCAACATAGAGAACATGGCAAACAAACGTCGCGGCGACGTGGCGACGACGCTCTTGGAGACGAGCGGTCCCTGGGATGACGCAGTGATCAGTCGCATATGCGCCATCGACGGCGTGTTCCGTGCCCGCATGATACCGGGCAGATAGCGAGGAGTACATGCAAGGGCTCATTGGCCTCATTCCACTTGCGGCATGCATCGTGTACGCCTTCCTCGCGCGTAGGTATGCGCTCGCGCGGGATGCTGCCCACGACGGCATTCCGCGCTCCTCGTGGCTGTGGTCAATACCCACCCCCCTCTCGTTGGCATTCCTTTCCGTTTGGGGATTCCTAGGACTCATCGATGGCGGGTTCACCGCCGTGGTCTGCACCGTGAGCGTTGCGATTATTGCCACAGCAGGACTCGTTTCGCTCAGGCGCCAGGAGCTTTGGCGACGTTACGAGGCGTTGCCCAGCAAACGACGCACCATCGCACGCATTGGCCTCGTCGCAGGCATCCTCGTGGGCGCGCTCTTGGTAATTGAAGTCCCCTTCAACAGCTATATGCCCTTTGGCGGCCCGAGCTTCTTTTGGCTCGAAATGCTCATTGCGGGCTTGCTCATGCTCGCCTGTTACTTTCTGGGACAACGCCATGCCTCATGCTGCGTTATTCCCCTCCTTGCCCTGTTCTTTATTGGTATTGCCCAGGGCTTCATCAAGCGATTCAAGAATGCCGGCATACTGCCAACGGACCTCTTTGCCCTTGGCACGGCCGCTGCCGTATCAAACGAGTATGTGTTCTCGCTCAACGACCAGGCATTGCTGGGCATCGCCTTTGCGGCCTGCACCATTGCCCTGCTGTCGCTTGTGCGGCCGGCGACGACACGCAAAGAGGCAACGCCGCGGTATGTGCTGACCAACCTCGGATGTGCATTGGGCGCGACGTTGTTGCTCGCGGCTGTTGTCTTGGTCCCCAACTACGAGTCGCTGCGCGATGAGCAACGGGTCTACTGGTATTCGATCGACTACTACCAGTCCCAAGGGTTTCTTCCCACGTTCATTGCGATTGCCCAGGATATGCCCATCAAGCGACCCGAGGGATACAGCGACGACGAGGCACGCAACGCCATGCGGCAGCACGCGGATTCCTATCGTGCCTACGCCCAGGCGGACGAGGGCCATGTCCAGGCAGCCAAGCAGTTCCAGGAGCTCAAGCCATCCATCATCGCGGTGATGAACGAGTCCTTTGCGGACCTTTCGGTGTATGACGGCATGCATGCGGGATACTCGGGCCCGCAGTTCCTCAAGACGGGTTTTGACGATGCCCTCGCACGAGGCACCCTCAACGTGATGGTTCACGGCGGAGGCACGTGCAATAGCGAGTTTGAGTTCCTCACCGGCAACTCGCTTGCCTTCATCGGAACTGGCAAGTACCCGTATTCGGTGTATGACCTCTCGAACATCGATGCCCTCGCTATGCATCTGGGCACGTTGGGATACCATACGTGCGCCATTCACCCCAACTTCCCCAGCAACTGGAATCGCGACAAGGTCTACCCTCAGTTTGGTTTTGACGAGTTTTTGAGCATTGAGGACTTTGGAGGCTTCCCAAACGTGGCCGAGGACACGCAAACGCCCAATGAGCCGCACTACGAGGTGTTCCATAGCGGCGTTTCGGACGCAGGCACCTATGAGATGATGCTCAAGATGCTTGAGGAGCATGACGAGCCCCTGTTCTTCTTCGACGTGACCATGGCAAACCATGGGTCGTACGACCAGAACAACATCCCGGCCGACTACCAGCAGCACTACCACGTGGCGGACTACGAGGGAGAGACGACCGACGAATCCCTGAACGAATACCTCGCCTGCATCGAGCGATCCGACGATGACCTACGTGACCTCATCGCACGGCTCAAGAACCTCAAACGCCCCGTAGTGCTCGTCTTCTTTGGCGATCATCAACCGGCCATTACCAGCGAATTCAATGACTGTTGGTATGCCGACGAGCCGGCAGACGTGCATGCTCGACGCGCGTTCAGCTCGGACTATGTGATTTGGGCCAACTACGACGTTGCGGGGCAGGCACAGGCGGGCATGCGGGACGAGACGAGCGTAGACATGCTTGCCGCAAAGACGCTCGACCTCATTGGGGCACCCGTAACGGACTACCAAGCCGCTCTTCTCGACATCCAAAAGAGCATTCGCTCCCTCTCTGCCTCCGACTACCTGGGTGCTGACGGAACATGGCATGCCCCCAGCGAGGACAGCCCCTACGCACGTGACTACCACGACCTCTCGTTCATCGAATACCTCAACTTTGCCACCCGAATCTAGCAAGCGAGGAGCACGCCTGGCCCTCGGGAGCGGTCGAACCCAACCGCACGCCCAAAGAACACCGTGATTGAGCGGTCTTCATGACCACACTGGGCTACATGCGGCCACTTTTGGTGCACGTGAACCCTCAATCGTTCCGATGGGGTTCACGTGCACATAAGGTTTCGAATCGAATTTGATTTTATCAGGCATTATGCCAATTTCGCACGACCGTTTTCTGTGCACGTGAACTATTCGTACCTCCTATTGGTTCACGTGCCCCAAAAGCTGGTTCACGAGCGCCAAACGAGCTTCAGAGCCAGCAGGCCCGCACCCTCCCTAGCTGGTATTATGCTATAACATCATACCTAGCGACCTAGTCCTTGCGCACGAACGCCCCGAGGCAGGGCTCGGGTGCCTGGCGTAGCAGCTTCCTACCCTGAACCACCAGGGGCACGTACAACACGATGACGATTGCATAGAGCACTATGGTTGGTACGGCATCCGCCTCGGTAGACACATAGTCGGTGGAAAGTGGCGACCCCAAAAGACCAATGCTCACGAACATGAGCAAGAAGTTGTCCAGTGCATGCAGGAATACCGAGCCAACGATGCTTCCCGTCGCCACCACCACAGCGCCAAGATAATAGCCGTACACACCGGTTTGAATCACTTTGAGCAACGCTTGCAGCAGGGAGAGCGGGTCGGCATAGTCCAACCCGATCCAATCAATGTGCGCCAGGCCAAAGGCGACTGACGAGATGACCACCGCCCTTGTTACGCCCCGTTTGGTTTTGCCCAGAATCGACAACAAGCCTCCCAGCAAAAGGCCGCGAAACATCCCCTCCTCGCTGATGCCAATGGCCAAGCACATGAGCGCGATGCCCATCACGTTGAGTGGCCAACCGTCCGCAAGCGCAAAACTGCCCGTGGCCAGTGACGACGCCAAGTCAAAGCACATGAGAAGGGCGCTTACGGCAATGGCCCACCATCCCGTGCGAAGCGTCACGCGCATGGTGTTGGCGCTCGGAACCAGCAGCGAGGCACCATGCATGGCGGCAATCGCCGCAACGGTACCCACCACAGAGCCCACGTACCCGCACGTCGTCAAGTCAAGCCCGGCCAACATGCCCACGACCACGGCTATGACCTCTACAACAAAAACGACGGCGATGCCCAGCAGACAGAGGAAGAACGTGGCCTTGTTCGAGCGCTGTCGACGTTGGATTTTGCGCTTATCGCCCGTAGTCCCCGGCACCTGCAGGCCACCAACGTTTTGGGACGCCCCCTCGCCCTCATGTGCGATCTTTGCCCCGCACTGCGGACAGAAGCGAGCCGCATCCGGGATGATTCTTCCACACTCACCGCACTGCATCGAGCGCCTCCCCACTTAACTTGGTGTTGCATAGTATACTTTACTAAGCAAGTGCACCCCCATGCCTTTATGCGAAACGGAGAGCATCATGAACGTATTGCTGGTTTTTAACGACGGCCAAGTCGAGTCGTTTGACACCAAGGACGATATGACCCAAGAGTACACGCACGCACGTCTCGTCACGTTTGTTGAGGAAGACGACGAGCGTGACGACTGCTACGAGGTGGGCATTGACCTCTACCCCATCATCCACTCAAAGAGCCGTGACCTCCCCACCATTCGTCGCATCTGCTCAACGACGTTCATCTCTGAGTATCATCACAGCTCACGCCCGTCGTTTGATGTGGTGTGCTCCATGATCAGCGGTCTTAAGCAACTCATCGTAG
>JAFWMI010000011.1 GCA_017513965.1 Atopobiaceae bacterium | reverse complement strand
TTGCGGCGCGCCTCGACTCGCTGTCGCGCAAGCTCGTCCCCACCCGACGCTATCTGCGCCCTACCCTGCGCTATCTGCTTTCTTCCGTCCTTCAATGTCTGTTCGTTTTGCTCGAGCTCTGCCTGCGCAGACTCCAACTGCATGATTCCCGAGAGACCCTTGTTTATGGCATCGGCACCCGCCTGCGCTTCCTTTCTGCGCGCCTCAATCACTCCGATCGCAGCCGACGCATCCGCCACCTCAATGCCTTGGGCCGCGAGTCCGGACACGAGCGTCTTCTCTGCCGCCTGAAGGCTCGCCTCGTTCTGTGCAAGCGTGGCTTCGGCCTTTGAGAGCTCCGCGTCTGCGGCAACCAACTGCTGAGCCTGGGCAAGCGTATTGCGCAGCGCCGCGACAACCTCCTCTGGCGCCCCCGCTGCTTGCTGCTGCTTAATGACCTGCTCGAGCAGCCCGCAGGCCTCCTCGAGCGTCGATGCGTGCATGCCTTGGGCGGCCAGTCCCGACAGAAGCCGATCACGCCCTGCCGCCCAAGCGGAACGGCCCGCCTCCGCCTCCTGTCGCCCACGGTCCAAGGCCGCACGACCGTCCAAGATCTGCCGGGCTCCCTGCCGCGCCTCATCGAGTTGGGCGATGCCCCTCTCCGCCTCGCCAAGCTGCGCACGGAGCCCATCCTTTGCCGCCTGCAGGCTCTTGGCACCAAGCTGCTTGAGCAGCTTGGCCTTCTCTGACTCGAGTTGCTGCTTTCCCGCCGCAAGCTCCTGCGCACCACGCTCAAGCTCCCGGGTCTTGTCGTCGAGCTCAGTCGCCCCCGCATCAAGCTTGCGCTGCGCATCCGCCAACTGTCGCTCAGCCTCCGCACGCTGCTTCGCAAGCTCCTGCCTTCCCGATTCGTATTCCGCCTTGCCGTCCTCGAGTTCGCGCCTGCCGTCCTCGAGCTGTTGCTTGGCGTCATCGAGTTCCTGCTTGGCGTCATCGAGCTTCTTCTGGGCTTTCTTCCGCTTGCGCTCGTACTTCCTTCGGCCCTTGTCCACTTCCTCTTGAGCGTCGGCCTTCACGTCGGCAAGTCGTGCTCGGGCAAGCTGGCCTTCCATGCCTTCGAGCCGGTTCTCCACCTCGTTCACCGCTCGCTCATAGTCCGCCGAACCGCTCTCGTAGGCGTCTGCCCCCTGTACGCGGACATAGAGCTCGGTAAAGGGTGCGTCATCCACAAAGGCGGCAGGAGATACGTACGCGTACTCGCTTATCATGCCCGAGCCCAACGTCGTGGAGCCAAAGCTCCCGGTATAGGGATAGTTGGAGGAGCTCACGGTTCCCACCACGGTAAACTTGCGCGCCAGGAGCACGTCTTCCAAGTCTACCGTGCCATAGAGCACCTCAATCACGTCGCCCACGCCCATGTTGGCCACGGGCTTGTCCGCAGTTATCACGCACTCGTTTTCCTTCGCGGGCCAACGACCCTCGCGCAGGAACACGCGATTGAGATAGTTGCCGTCACTGGAGAGCACCACGCTGGCACCCTGCTCCTCGCCCTCGTTCGCGGCATCCACGTCCAATGAGCTCATGCGCAGTGCCAGCTGCTCGGCACCCATACGCGCCATCACGTCACAGGATATGGCCGGCATAACCCCACCAACACCGTCTACCTGTGTTATGCGTCCCACGTCGTGCTCAGAGAATCCCAACGTAGAGACCATCCGTATGTCGTAGAGGTTGGTCCCGTCATAGAGCTCGTCGGCAGCCGCCCGCATGTTGGGTCCCGCCATCTGCAGACCCGCGTAAAACCCGCATCCCAAGGCCACTATGCCCAAGATGGCGAAAAAACGGCCCAACGAGCTGCGAATGCTGCGCGCGATGGTTTTGGAGAAGGCAGAGACGCCACGCCGACGCATGAGCTTACCATTCAACCGAGAGCGCGTCGGCAGGTGCGGCGTTGATATGCACGCGGTCAGCGCGTCCTTCGCGCACGTGAATCACGCGATCGGCAATTTGGGTAAACGCCGTGTTGTGCGTAACGATGGCAACCGTCCTGCCCGTGGAGCGACAGGTGTCTTGCAGCAGTTTGAGAATCTGCTTCCCCGTAAGATAGTCGAGTGCCCCGGTTGGCTCGTCACACAAGAGCAGCTTGGGGTTCTTGGCCAAGGCTCGGGCAATGGCGACGCGCTGCTGCTCGCCGCCACTCAGTTGGGCGGGGAAGTTATCCATGCGGTGCTCGAGTCCCACCTGTGCCAATACTTCCTCAGCCGGAAGCGGGTTATCGCAGATTTGGCTTGCGAGCTCCACGTTCTCGAGCGCGGTGAGGTTTTGCACCAAGTTGTAAAACTGGAACACGAACCCTATGTCGTGCCTGCGATACTTGGTAAGCGCCAACTCGCCAAGTGCGCTCACCTCGGTTCCGTCCAGCATGATCGTGCCAGAAGTTGCGGAGTCCATACCGCCCAGCATGTTGAGCACGGTTGTTTTGCCGGCTCCAGAGGGGCCCACTATCACCACAAGCTCCCCGCGTTCGATAGTAAAGTTCATACCATCTACGGCGCGCACTTCCACGTCGCCCATCTGGTATGTCTTGCACACGTTTGTAAACTCGACAAAGGACATAGCGCCTCCGCACAACCCATCTCTTCACATCATTATGGCACATCAAACACATGTGCTTGCCGTACCATGGCATACGGGAGGGTGTCCTCAAAACATGCCTTCCGGTCTCGAGCGCACAAACCACCGAGGAGTGCGCATACGCGGGTACTGGGCGACACTTTTGTGCGCATACGCAGTACCCAACCCCACAACAACAGAAGGGTGACGGGAGACTGGTCACTGCATGTCCTATACTACTGTGCGGTCAAAGACGTCCGCCAAGGAGGATTCATGGACTTTCGCATTGAGCACGACTCCATGGGAGAGATGCGTGTGCCCGCAAACGCCCTATGGGGCGCACAAACGCAACGCAGCTACGAGAACTTTTGCATTGGCACCGAACGCATGCCTCGCGAGATCATACGCGCGTTCGCCATCCTCAAAAAAGCTGCCGCACAAGCAAACCACGATCTGGGAGGCATGGACGAGCGCACATGCACGCTCATAGGGACCGTGTGCGACGAGATTCTTGCCGGCAGGCATGATGACGCCTTCCCCCTTGTAGTATGGCAAACCGGATCAGGCACACAATCGAACATGAACGTGAACGAGGTCATAGCCACACGCGCGAACCAACTGCGCGAGGAGGCCGGAGTTGCCCAGCCGCTCCATCCCAACGACACGGTAAACATGAGCCAGTCCTCCAACGACACGTTCCCCACAGCACTGCACATAGCCGCCACGCAGGCGCTCGCCGAGCACCTCCTGCCTGCCGTGCGAGAGCTCATCGCCACGCTCGCACGACTCGAGTGGGAGCACGAGGGGGTCATCAAGGCCGGCCGTACGCATCTGCAAGATGCCGTGCCCATCTCCTTTAGCCAAGAGATCAGTGGCTGGCGTGGCATGCTCGAAGCCTCCGTGGAGCAGATCGAGGCAACGCTTCCCCACCTCTCACGCCTCGCCTTGGGCGGCACCGCCGTCGGCACCGGCCTCAACGCGCCCAAAGGATTCGACGAGGTGGTCGCACGGCACGTAAGCGAACTCTGCGGTCGTCCCTTCCAAACGGACCCCAACAAGTTCCACGCGCTTGCCAGCAAGGACGCCATCGCCTTCGCACATGGCGCCGTACGCACGCTGGCTGCCAACATGATGAAAATCGCCAACGACGTGCGTTGGCTTGCCAGCGGGCCGCGGAATGGCTTGGGCGAGATCTCCATCCCAGAAAACGAGCCGGGTAGCTCCATCATGCCCGGAAAGGTAAACCCCACGCAATGCGAGGCCGTTACCATGGTCGCCGTACAAGTGATGGGTAACGACGTGGCCATCGGATTCGCCGCGAGCCAAGGCAACTTTGAGCTCAACGTCTTTATGCCCGTAATTGCCTACGACTTCCTGCAGTCTGTGGGGCTTCTCGCCGACGCAATCCACTCGTTCAACGTTCATTGCGCTGTGGGCATATCCGCAAATCGCGAGAAGATGGCAAAGAATCTGAACGAATCGCTTAT
The DNA here is from genome assembly GCA_017513965.1 of Atopobiaceae bacterium. Lineage (GTDB taxonomy): Bacteria > Actinomycetota > Coriobacteriia > Coriobacteriales > Atopobiaceae > RUG440. The sequence goes on along the minus strand of JAFWMI010000011.1, from coordinate 9,370 downwards.
GCTAGTCACTTGCCTCAACCCACACATTGGGTACGAGCGTGCAGCACAGGTCGCACACAAGGCATACGCCGAGGGCACGAGCCTGCGTGACGCCTGCCTCGCACTCGAATACCTTACGGCTGAGGAATTCGACCGCGTTTTTAAACCAGAGGAGATGGTCTAGCACCATGGCAGACAAGACGGCAGAGACAAGTGCCCGCAGCCTCGAGCTCCACGAACAGCTACACGGCAAAATCGAGGTAACAGCACGGGCAAAGGCCCAAACGGCCGATGACCTCGCGCTCCTGTACACCCCAGGTGTCGCTGAGCCATGCCGCGCAATCCAAGAGGACTACCAAAAGTCATGGGAGCTCACGCGTCGTGGCAACCTCGTCGCCGTAATCACCGACGGCACGGCCGTGCTCGGCCTGGGCGACATTGGCCCGGCTGCAGGCATGCCCGTCATGGAGGGAAAGTGCCTGCTCTTCAAGGAGTTTGGCGATGTGGACGCCTTCCCCCTGTGCATCGACACACACGACGTGGACGAGGCGGTTCGCACCATCTACCTCATCTCGAAGAGCTTTGGCGGCATCAACCTGGAAGACATCGCAGCACCCAGGTGCTTCGAGATCGAGCGTCGACTCAAGAAACTCTGTGACATCCCCGTGTTCCACGACGACCAGCACGGCACGGCCATCGTCACCGCAGCCGGCTTGCTCAACGCCGTCAAGCTCACGGGCAAACGCATGGGCGAGCTCAAGATCGTTATCTCTGGCGCCGGTGCAGCGGGCATTGCCATTGGCACGCTTCTGTTGCATATGGGCTTTGGCGACGTCATCGCCTGCGATAGGGTCGGTGCCCTCCACCGTGGCCGACCCCTCATGAACATTGCCAAGATGGAGTTCGCCCACATTTCCAACAAGCACAACGAGCATGGCAGCCTCGCCGACGTTATACGTGGCGCCGACGTGTTCGTGGGCGTGAGCGGTCCCGGCCTGGTAACGCGTGAGATGGTTGCCTCCATGAACGACGGCATCGTGTTTGCGCAGGCAAATCCCGTGCCGGAAATCATGCCAGAGGACGCGCTTGCGGCGGGTGCCCGCGTGGTGGCCACCGGTCGCTCCGATTATCCCAACCAAATCAACAATGTGCTGGTGTTCCCCGGCATCTTCAAGGGAGCGCTCGCCAGCCGTGCGCCCCAAATCACCGAAGAGATGGAGATTGCCGCAGCACACGCCATCGCCTCGCTGGTTACCGACGAGCAGCTCTCTCCCGAGTACATCATTCCATCCGCGCTCGACAAGACCGTGGCCGACGTTGTGGCACAGGCAGTCGCAAGCTGCGTGTAATCCCTTTTGACCTATTTCGAGCAAGAACGGGGGGACGGAACCACGGGCAGTCCCCCCGTTCCGGTTTAGAGACGGATGTCGCCGCGGTCGACAACCACCTCGTAGCCCACGCTCGCCATACGGCGGGCGAGGCATCCACGACAGACGGCGGATTCGTCACCCGTACAGATCTTGTTGTCATAGAGTGCGTAGTCCTTGCGCACGTCCACCGGGGAGAGGTTGGGCATCACGACGTTCGCGCCGGCCTGCATGCCTTTCTCGCGCCCCATGGGATCGATGGTGCCAAGCGCCGTGGTGGCCGGCAGCAAGATGGGAGGATGTATGAGTCGCACGATGGAGAGCAGGTAGAGCGTCAGTTCCAGCGTACCCGCCGGCTCGTTGGCAAACGGTGTGTCATGGTGCGGAATAAACGGTCCCAAACCGCACATATCGGGCTTGAACTCCTGAATGAACGAGAGGTCCGCCGCGAGGTGAGCCGTGGTTTGGAACGGTGAGCCCACCATCATGCCCGCGCCCACCATATAGCCGATTTCGCGTAGGTCGCGCAGGCATTGCATGCGCGACGCCAGCGTCATGCCCTTGGGATGCAATTGCCGGTAGTGGGATGCGTCCGCCGTTTCGTGGCGCAGCAGGTAGCGTGTTGCCCCCGCATCGAAGAGCTTTTGGAAGCTCTCTCGGCCACGCTCTCCCATGGACAGGGTCACCGCAGTATCGGGGCACGCGTCCACAATGCGCCGCACCACGTCACACAACACCTCGTCGGTGTAGTACGTCGTGTTTTCTCCACCCTGCAGCACGATGGTACGGTAGCCGTACTCATATCCCTCACGCGCACACGCCACGATGGTGTTTGGGTCAAGTCGGTACCGCGTAATGTTGCGATTGCTTCGCCGAATGCCACAATACAGGCAGTCGTTCTTGCATATGTTGCTTATCTCGATGAGGCCGCGCGTAAACACCGCGTTGCCGTAGATGCTGCGACGCACGGCATCGGCGCGCTGAGCCAAAAGCGCGGCGACCTCCGGCGTACGCCCGTCGATGAGCTCAATGTAGCCTTCTCTGGAGAGGCCATGCTGTGCTTCCAGCTCGTCTACGAGCTCTTGCATGCGCCTATCCATGAATCGTCACCAGCTCGTGTACCTGCGGAAAAAGCCGAACGCTGCGCTCAAGCGTTCCCGTCATCTGCGCAATCACAATACCGTAGTTGGTAAACGGCACGCCTTGGTCCTCCGCACAGCGCATGCGATACTGCACTTCGCGCTCGGTTATCATGCATCCCCCGCAGTGAATGACCAGCGCATAGGGCGAGAGGTCCTCGGGGAAGTCGCGCCCCGAGCACGTCTCTATGCGCAGGTCCTTGCCGGTATGCGCGCGAAGCCAGCGCGGAATCTTTACCGTGCCAATATCGTTGCACTGCCTATGGTGCGTGCAGCCCTCTGCCATGAGGACCACGTCTCCGTCTTGCAAGCGTTCCACCGCAGCCACGCCCGCCGCTGCCACCTTCAGGAACCCCTTGTAGCGGGCCATGAGAATGGAGAAGCTCGTGAGCGGCAGCTCGTTGGGAACGACCTCAGCGACCACCTTGAACGCCTGGCTGTCGGTTACGACAAGCGCCGGCGGACGGCTCAAATGCTCCAACGTGCCCGCGAGCTCCGTCTCGCGGCACACCAGAGCAGTGGCAGCGGCATCCAACACATCGCGTATGGCCATCTGCTGGGGCAAGATCATGCGGCCCTTTGGCGCGGACTCGTCGATGGGGCACACGAGCACCACCGCATCACCGGGCGCAAGCAAATCGCCCAGCAGACGATGGTTGGGGTCCTCCTTGGGCGCGAGCGATCCCAGACGCTCCTTGAGTTCATGCACGTGCCAGCCTGTTTTGGCGCTGAGCCAAAGCACGGGACCATCCTCGTTGGGCACAGGATCCACCAAGTCCGCCTTGTTGAACACCACCACATAGGGCAACCCCTTTTGCTCAAACATCGCCACGAGCTGCCGGTCCGTGTCGTTCAGGCCCACAGTGCCGTCCACCACCAACACAGCCATGTCGCACCGATTGAGGATGCGCTTGGTACGCAAAACGCGTTTTTCGCCCAACATGCCCTCGTCGTCGAAGCCGGGAGTGTCCACAACCACCACGGGTCCCAAGGGCAGCAACTCCATGGCTTTTTGCACCGGATCGGTGGTGGTGCCTGCCACGTTCGAGACCACCGCAAGGTCCTGCCCCGTCACGGCATTCACCACGCTGGACTTGCCGGCATTGCGACATCCAAAAAAGCCTATGTGCAGGCGATTCGCAGACGGCGTGTCGTTAAGGCTCATGGTCTTCCCCCCTAAACAACGTGCACGACCAATAGGTCAGCCGCCATTATAGGGCATTGCGCATACCCTGCCACCAGTAACAGTTACCCGTGGCAGGTTGTTACGGCCAACCTTGAACAAACGCACGTGGTGAGGATATTCCTTAAGAAAAGCCTCACAGTGGGGCCGTTTCTTAGAAAAGAGTTGACCGTGAGGCCCCACCACAAGAGATTCTCTAAGATTTCCCCTCACCGGTCGACTTTTTCTTAGGCACACCCGCCACCCACCCACGGGTCACTTGCCACCCGTGACTGTTACTGGTGGCAGAACAAGACCTAGGTTGAGTAGAGGCTATCGTGTTTTGCATGTGCCCGTCCCTCACCCAGCGCACCATGCTATGATGAGATTCGCGTTCTGACGGCAAGGGCAGACCGAGCAAGAAGAGCCAAGGAGGAGATTTTGCTAAAGATTGCTATCTATGGCAAGGGTGGCATAGGTAAGTCCACCATCACCAGCAACCTGGCAGCGGCATTCGCCATCCAGGGAAAGCGAGTAATCCAGATCGGCTGCGATCCAAAAGCCGATTCCACCATCAACCTGCTGGGCGGCGAGCCGCTCGAACCAGTGATGAGCTACCTGCGCGAACATGACGACGATCCCGAGTCGCTGGATCAGATCGCACGGGAGGGCTTTGGCGGCGTTCTGTGCATCGAGACCGGCGGGCCCACACCCGGTTTGGGATGCGCCGGCAGAGGCATCATCGCCACCTTCAACCTGCTAGAGGACTTGCGCCTGTTCCAATCCTGGAAGCCCGACGTCGTGCTGTACGACGTGCTGGGAGACGTGGTGTGTGGAGGTTTTGCCGCACCCATACGCGAAGGCTATGCCGAGAAGGTCCTCATCGTGACTTCTGGCGAGAAGATGGCACTCTATGCCGCCAACAACATCTACACGGCCGTGCAAAACTTCGAGGACCGCGGATACGCCCGTGTTGGCGGCATCATCCTCAACCAGCGCAACGTGCCTGGCGAGGTGGAGAAGGTCCAGGCGTTCGCCGACGAGCGCCAGCTGCCCATTGTGGCACGCATCCCACGCAGCGACGAGATCAACCGATTTGAGGACGAGGGCAAGACTGTTATCGAGGGCGACCCCACGCTCGAGGTGAGCGCACGCTTCCTCGACCTCGCCGCACGGCTGAGCGCGGAGGAGATATAGGCCATGAGCCACACCGCCAGTTTCTACACGGCGGAGGAGCTGGTCCGGCGCGGGTTGGAGAACCTGCCCGACGAGCTCGTCTCGAACCGCCATCTTATTTACAGCTCACCCGCAACGCTGGCCTTCAACTCGCCTGGGGCCGAGGGGTTTGGGGTCAAGCGTGCAGGACTCGCCATCCCCGGATCCGTTATGCTGCTCGTCGCGCCGGGATGCTGCGGGCGCAACACGTCACTGGTAAGCAGCATGCCTGCATACAAGGACCGATTCTTCTACCTCAACATGGCCGAGACCGACATCGTGACCGGTCGCCATCTCAAGAAGATTCCGCAAGCCGTTGAGGAAGTCGTAGACTGCCTGCACACGCGGCCCTCCCTGGTGATGATCTGCATCACCTGCGTGGACGCGCTCTTGGGAACCGACATGGAACGGGTTTGCCGGCGCGCGGAGGAGCGCGTAGGCCTGCCCGTGCGGCCATGCTACATGTACGCACTCACACGCGAGGGCAGACGCCCGCCCATGGTCCACGTGCGACAGAGCCTGTACTCGTTGCTCGAGTCCCGCGCCAAGCGCGCGACCTCGGTCAACTTGCTGGGCTTCTTCGCACCGCTCGTGGACGACTGCGAGCTCTACGACTACCTGCATGCCCTTGGCGTTAAGGCCGTTCGAGAGATCTCTCGGTGCGCGGACTTCGACGACTTCCAGCACATGGCCGAGGCCAACTTCAACCTCGTGCTCCACCCCGAGGCTCGCTTTGCGGCGGCAGACCTGGAGCGGGATCTGGGGATTCCCTCCATCGAGCTCACGCGACTGTATCAGCTCGACCGCATCCGCTCGCAGTATCGTGCGTTGGGGCAGGTATTGGGTAACACGTTTGACGACGAGCGTGACTACGAGGCTGCGGCATTGGCAATCGAGCGCTTCCAGCGCGTGGCGCCAAACGCGAGCTTCTCGGTGGGCGAATGTCTCAACGCCGATCCCTTTGAGCTGGCGTTGGCACTCGTGCGCTACGGCTTTTCTGTCCCCGAGGTCTTTGGCACGATCCAGGCCGAGAACTTCGTGTTCGTGCGTAGGCTCGCCAGCCTGAGTCCAACCACCCGCGTGTACTCGAACATGGAGCCCACCATGCTGTACTACGACCCCACGACCTGTCCCGTGGACGTTGCTCTGGGCAAGGATGCAGGCTGGTACCATCCCAAGGCTGCGTGCCTCTTTTGGAACGAGGACGTGCAGCCCTACGGCTATGCAGGCGTGCGCAGGCTCTTCGAGGCACTCGCCACCCTGCTCGAGGGCGGGAGGGCAGATTCATGAGAGGGCTGCGCAAGTATCTAACGCCTTTTGCGCCCGATCAGTCCGGCGCCGTCTCGGTGCTCTTTGAGCTTGGCGGCATCGTGGTTATCTGCGACGCCGGCGGCTGTACGGGCAACATCTGCGGATTCGACGAGCCTCGCTGGCACACCACACGAAGCGCGGTGTTTAGCGCCGGCCTGCGCGACATGGACGCCATCATGGGACGAGACGACAAGCTCGTGGCAGAGCTGGCAGACGCCGCCGCCCACATTGACGCACGGTTTGCCGCCATCGTAGGCACGCCCGTTCCCTCCGTCATAGGCACCGACTACCACGCACTCAAACGCATGAGCGAACGCGCGAGCGGCTTGCCCACCATCACCATAGACACCACGGGCATGGAGCTCTACGACGTTGGTGCCTCGAAGGCATACGTCGCCCTCTTCGACCGCTTTGCCACGGAGACGTTCCCCATAGAGCCCGGTCGCATAGGCATCTTGGGTGCAAATCCACTGGATTTGGACATTGCCCAAGCCGATGGCCTGCGTGCCGCGCTGCCCGGCGCCGTGAGCTATGGCATGGGCTCCACGCTTGACGACGTGATTCGCGCCTCCGCTGCCCAAAAGAACGTAGTGGTGGCTCCCTCGGGACTTGCCGCCGCCAAGCTCCTCGAGCGGCGGTTTGGCACGCCATACGAGGTGTTCGACCCCATCGCCCACACGGATGCGACGGTGGCGGGCAAGCGCGTGCTCATCGTGCACCAACAGGTGCGGGCCAACACGCTGCGCGATCAGATGCTCAAGGCAGGTGCCGCCAGCGTGTGCTGCGCAACGTGGTTTATGCAGGTGCCCGAGCTTGCCATCGAGGATGACGTACGACTGCGCGAAGAGGACGACTTTGAGGAACTGGTCGCCATCGGCTCGTTCGACATGCTGGTATGCGATGCAAGCCTGTGGCGCATCGTACCCAGCTTTTCAGGGGAGCTGGTAAGCCTGCCGCAATTCGCCGTCTCTGGGGAGCTGGGTGAGTTCGCATGAGCACACGACGCATACGAGCGTATGGCATCGTGCAAGGCGTGGGCTTTCGCCCCACGGTGGACCGCCATGCCACCACAGCCGGCGTTCGCGGCACGGTATGCAACAAGGGACCTTACGTAGAGATCTATGCCCAGGGGACTGACGGGCAGATCGACCGCTTCTTGGATCTGCTTCGCACGCAGCCCCCGCGACGTGCCGCCATCCTCAAGCTCGACGTACGGCCAGCCGAGGAGGCACCCGTCTTCGAGAGCTTCTCCATCGTGGAGAGCGAGAAGACCCAGGGCCAGATCTTTGTTTCGCCCGACATCGCCATTTGCGAAGACTGCAAGCGCGAGCTGTTTGACCCCAACAACCGTCGATACCTGCACCCTTTCATCAACTGCACGTGTTGCGGACCGCGTCTCACCATACTGGAGGCCTTGCCCTACGACCGCGAGCGCACCAGCATGCGCACGTTTCCCATGTGCCCCACCTGTGCACACGAGTACCACGACCCCACCTCGCGTCGCTACGATGCCCAACCGGTATGCTGCAACGAATGCGGGCCTGAGGTCTACCTGCTGGACCGCCCCGAGCGTGGTCGCGACGCCATAACCGAGGCGCGGCGCATCGTTATTGGGGGCGGCGTGGTGGCCGTTAAGGGCATTGGTGGGTTCCACCTGTGCTGCGACGCCACGAACCCCGTTGCCGTAGAGCTGTTGCGCACGCGCAAGCGACGCGCCCGCAAGCCCTTTGCCGTCATGGCCCGCGACCTGGACGTCGCCCGCAGAGAAGGCCATGTCACGTCTGTTGCAGAGGAGCTGCTCGACGGACACCAAAAGCCCATCGTGCTGCTGCCCAAGCGCAGCGGCGGCCATGTGTGCGACCAAGTGGCGCCGAACAATCCCAAGCTGGGCGTCATGCTCCCCTACGCCCCGCTCCAACTGCTGCTCTTCTCGTACGACGACGGGCTCCGCATGCCCGATTGCCTGGTGATGACCAGCGCTAACGAGTCTGGTGCGCCAATCTGTCGGGACGACGAGGAGGCACGCCGCGAGCTGGGGCCGCTCTGCGATGCGATTCTTTCTCACAATCGAACGATCCTCATCCGGGCGGACGACACGGTGATGGACCTCTTTGAGGACAAGCCCTACATGATTCGCCGCTCGCGGGGATGGGCGCCCTTGCCGCACGCGCTCTCTCAGCGTGCCAAGACGCCCGTGCTTGCCGTGGGCGGCGAGCTCAAGAACTCGTTTTGCCTGGGGTCTGGCGACTTGTACTATCCGTCGCCGTACGTGGGCGACCTCGAGGACGTGCGTACGGTGGAGGCCTGTCGCGAGACCATGGGTCGCTTTGCCACGCTGCTGGAGCTCAAACCCGGCGTCGTAGCCTGCGACCTGCATCCCCACTACAACTCCACTCTGGTCGCACAGGAATATGCCCAGCTCAACGGCATTCCCCTCGTATCTGTACAACACCACTATGCGCACGTTACCTCGTGCATGGCCGAGAATGACGTGAGCGAGCCCGTCATAGGAATCTCGTTTGACGGCACGGGGTATGGCGAGGACGGCACCATTTGGGGTGGCGAGATACTGCTGGCAGACTACGATGGCTTCCATAGGCTGGGACACATCGCACCCTTCCTGCAGGCGGGCGGGGACTTGTCCGCAAAGGAAGGCTGGCGTGTGGCGCTCGCGCTCCTGCGCGACATGTTGCCCAACGACCAGGAGACGCTGGGAGCAGCTGCCCAGCTGGGGCTATGCACGCCCGAAGAGGCACGTGCGGTGCTCTTTATGCTGCGGCGCAAGGTCAACGTCGTGGCGTCCACAAGCGCCGGCAGGCTCTTCGATGCCGTGAGTGCCGTATTGGGCATCGTGCGCGCATCCAGCTATGAGGGCGAGGCGGCCACGAGGCTGCAGTTTGCGGCAGAGCAGTGTGCGCCGGCAGACCGACCCGAGCGGCTGTTCGACGCAGGAGCCAGGCTCATCGAAGACGGCAAGGACGACGGACCGTTCGTCTTGGCTACCAACATGCTGTTTGGGCAGCTTGCTCAAAGCGCACTGGCAGGCGAGCCAGCGGACGCCGTGGCGTACGCGTTCCACCTGGGACTCGCCGAGCTCGTGGAAGCCGCATGTCTTCGCAGCCGCGAGCAGGCAGGCATTAACACCGTGGCGCTCACCGGTGGCTGCTACCAAAACCTACTGCTGTTGCGACTCTCGG
>JAFWMI010000109.1 GCA_017513965.1 Atopobiaceae bacterium | reverse complement strand
TTTGTGGTCTCGAGTGCATCGGAGCTCTTTTCTTTGGCGTCTGGCGAAGTGGGCGTAATCGGCGAACGCATTAACCCCACGGGCAAAAAGCGCCTTAAGGAGGCGCTGCGATCGGGCAACTACGATTATGTTATGGGCGAGGCGATTCAGCAGGAGCAGGCGGGCGCACAGGTGCTCGACGTCAACGCTGGCTTACCAGAGATTGACGAGAGGGCTACGCTCGTGCGTTTGGTTGAGGACTTGCAGGGCGTAACGACGCTGCCCCTACAGATTGACTCAGCGGATCCGTGTGCCATTGAGGCCGCCGTGCGCATTTATCCCGGCAAAGCCATTATCAACAGCACTAACGGCAAGCGCGAGGTGCTCGATGCCGTTTTGCCCATAGCAAAGCGCTATGGCTGCGCAATCGTGGGCTTGGCGCTCGACGAGGAGGGCATACCAGCGACGGCCGAGGGGCGTTTGGGTGTTGCGCGCAAGATCGTGGCGGCATGCGACGAGCTGGGCATTCCACGACAAGACGTGCTTATCGACTGCCTCACCATGGCGGTCTCCACCAACCAGGAGGCTGCGCGAACCATCTTGGATGCCATACGTTTGGTTAAGCGCGAGCTTCCAGGCGTGCGCACGGTGCTGGGAGTGAGCAACATCAGCTTTGGCTTGCCGTACCGTGAGCTGCTCAACGCGACATTCCTTACGGCCGCATTTGAGGCAGGGCTGGACTTGGCGATTATGAACCCCCTCTCGCAGCGGTTTATGGATGCGGTGGGCGCATGGCGCGTGTTCAATGGCGAGGACGTTCGAGCGGAACGCTACATTGCCGCGAACGCTGGGCGTACCGACGCCCGAGGGGGGCAGGTCTCGGCGGACAAGGCCCAAGGAGGACAGGCCCCAACGGACAAGACCGACGAGGGCGGTGTGGACACGGCCGTACTGGAGGGACGCGGCGAGCTGGTTGCCCAACGCGTTCGAGAGCTGCTCAACGCTGGCGCTGATCCACTTGACGTGGTAAACAACACGCTCATACCTGCGCTGGACGAAGTGGGCAAGCGGTTCGAGCGTGGTGCGTTCTTCCTACCGCAGCTCATGGCCTCGGCCGAGGCGGCAAAGGCAGGCTTTGCCGTCGTGCGTGAGGCTTCTTCCGCGCAGGACGTCGCAACCAAGGGCGAGGTGGCCCTCGCCACCGTAAAGGGTGACATTCACGACATAGGCAAGAACATAGTAAAGATGCTGCTGGAGAACTACGGCTATGAGGTGCGCGACTTGGGACGCGACGTGGATCCGCAGACGTTCGTGGACGAGGTCGTTCGACATCACATTCGCCTTGCGGGACTCTCCGCACTCATGACCACCACCGTGCCCGCCATGGCCCAAACCATCGAGCTGCTTCGCGAGCAGGCGCCCTGGTGCAAGGTGATGGTGGGCGGTGCCGTGCTCAATCCCGAGTACGCACGCATGGTGGGCGCCGATTTCTACGCCAAGGACGCAAGCGAATCCGCGCGCATTGCGGCCGAGGTGTTGGGGTAGGGATGCACACAAGTCCTACATAATTAGCACGTCATATTTGCTCGTGACGTCGCGTAACGTTGCAGGATGAGGGCGAAGGGAGGTGCTTCCATGTTGGATCAAACACAAAAGACGACCTACTCAACGGGCGAGCTCGCGCGCGCATGCGAGGTGTCGGTGCGTACGGTGCAGTACTACGACCAAAAGGGGCTCCTGCCCCATAGCGACCTTACCGAAGGCGGACGGCGAGTCTACACGCAAGATGATCTTGCAAAGCTTCGCAAGATCATGCTCCCAAGTCGTTGGGCCTGCAGCTCTCGGCCATCCGTGGCGTGCTGGAGAGCGAGGCATCCAATCAGGTCCTGATTGACGTTCTGCGTGAGCAGGACCGCAAGCTTGAGGGCGAGGTCGCCGAGCGCCAGCGTTCGCGTACTGCCATCGCCTATATGCTGCGAGGCCTCGAAACGACGGGGGAGCTGCCCGCTGAGACTATCTCCGACATGGACACGATCATGAGCAAGCGGAAGTGGTACGAGGGCGAACTGAGGGAAGTGTATATAACGATGTTCGTGCTTGGTGGGCTAATCAGCATCGCCGAGTGGGGAACCATCGTGTATGGCATCGTTACGGGTGTATGGCTGCCGCTGATAATCGCGCTGCCGTTCATCGTGGTTGGACTTGCACTTCTGGTGAGGTTCTATCATGGGCGCGTGGCGTACGTATGCCCTCATTGCCACAAGGTGTTTTTGCCCGGTACGCGTGAGTGGTTCTTTGCCTTCCACACGCCCACCACGCGCAAGGTCACCTGCACGCACTGCGGCACCAAGGATTGGTGCGCGGAGGTGTCTAGCGACAGGCTGGTGCAGGAGGGATAAGAGCGCTCTAGTGCTGAGTGCCTGGCACTAAAACATACAAATGGTGTAAAAGCGGACGTTTGTTGGATGAAATCCCGGCAAACGTCCGCTTTCGTGTTCGGCGATGCGAACTGACTGCATGCGAGCTGCGGCGGGCACTACATGATTGAAACCAGACGGCGCACTACGAGGGCGGCAAGAAGCACGTGTCTCGCCCTTCACGGGCGAGCGGATTGAAACAAACTCGCATACTATGCCGTCAACCGATGCGTCGTACCCGCGCCCGTTCCGTTGCGGTAGGCTAAGCCCAATATGTATCTCCGAGGTAAGGAGTCACGATATGCCCACCAAGCCTGCTGCACCGATTGACGTTACGACCACTGCTGCGTGGAAGGCGCTGGCCGACCATTACAAAGACCTCACCGACAAGGGCATTAGCCTCAAGGACTGGTTTGAGGCCGATCCCGACCGCGTGGCAAAGCTGTCGTTTGACCTTTCCGACCTGCACTTCGATCTGTCGAAGAACCTCATCACCGACGAGACCGTAGAGCTGTTGCTACAGCTCGCGCGTGAGATGGGCATCGAGGAGCGTCGTGACGCCATGTATGCTGGCGAGCACATCAACACGACTGAGGACCGTGCCGTTTTCCACACCGGCCTTCGCCGTCCCGCGTCCGAGAAGGGCCAGTTTATCGTCGATGGCGCCGATGCCGTCGCAGACGTGCACGAGGTACTGGATCGCATGTACGACTTCGCCGATCGCGTGCGTTCTGGCGAGTGGAAGGGCGTCACCGGCAAGAAGATCGAGACCATCGTGTCCATCGGCATCGGCGGCTCCGACCTTGGCCCGGTTATGATCTATGAGGCGCTCAAGGCCAACCTCAACGGTCCCGCGGCCCGCTTCGTGAGCAACATCGACCCCAACGACATCGCCGAGAAGGTCAAGGGCCTCGACCCCGAGACCACGCTCATCATCGTCGTGTCCAAGACGTTCACCACGCTTGAGACCATCACCAACGCGAAGATGGCTCGCTGGTGGCTGCTCGACGCTCTGCGCAAAGCGGGCGCGATTGACGACTCCGCCGAGAAGGAGGCCGAGGCCATCGCCAAGCACTTCGTGGCCGTTTCCACCAACCTCGAGCTCGTCGCGGACTTTGGCATTGACCCCAAGAACGCCTTTGGTTTCTGGAGCTGGGTTGGCGGTCGTTACTCCACCGACTCCGCGGTGGGCCTCGCGCTCATAATCTCCTACGGCAAGGAGACCTTCCAGCAGCTGCTCGCTGGCTTCCACGACATGGACATCTACTTCCAGGAGACTCCGCTCGAGAAGAACGTCGTGGCTCTTATGGGCCTCATCAACATTTGGTACAACAACTTCTTCGAGTTCGAGACGCACGCGGTCCTGCCGTACAACCAGTACCTGCATCGCTTCCCCGCCTACCTGCAGCAGCTCACCATGGAGTCCAACGGCAAGTCCGTGCGCTGGGATGGCAGCCCCGTAACCTGCAGCACCGGCGAGATCTTCTGGGGCGAGCCGGGCACCAACGGCCAGCACGCCTTCTATCAGCTCATTCACCAGGGCACCAAGCCCGTGCCGTCCGACTTCATCGCCTTTGCCAACAGCGCCAACCCCATCCAGTGCGAGGGCCAGGACGTCCACGAGCTCTTCTTGGGCAACTTCCTCGCCCAGACCAAGGCTCTGGCATTTGGCAAGACGGCCGACGAGGTTCGCGCCGAGGGTACGCCCGAGTGGATCGTGCCGGCTCGCTGCTTCGAGGGCAATCGTCCCACGACGTCGATCTTTGGCATCGAGCTCACGCCGCACGCGCTGGGCGAGCTCATAGCGCTGTATGAGCACATCACCTTCGTTGAGGGCACGGTGTGGGGCATCAACTCCTTCGACCAGTGGGGCGTTGAGCTTGGCAAGCAGCTCGCCAAGCAGATTACCCCGGCGTTCCACGACGATGACGCGCTGGCCGGCCAGGACGCCAGCACCAAGGCGCTCATTGAGTTCTATCGCGCCAACCGCAAGTAGCACGACAAATACGCCAACAGCGAATAAGTGCGGGGGCAGGCTCAAGTTGGCTTGTCCCCGCCTTGCTTTAGACGCAACGGAATGAGGGGGTGCCCATGGGCTATACCATTGGACTCGCGCAAAGTGCGTATCCACAGAACGACGACGTTTTGGCGCAGGCGCGTGGCTTTGCCATGCGTGCCAAGGAGGCGGGCTGCGACCTCGTCGTTTTTCCCGAGAACTTCATGTGGCCGCGCAAGCTTGTGACCGAAGAGGTAAAGCGGCTGGCGGAACCACTCGATGGCCCCTTCGTGCAAGGTATGGCATCGGTCATGCGTGAGGCCGGCATGTGGGCTGTGTTTACCATAAACGAGCGTCGAGAAGACGGTGGCCTGCCATACAACACCGCCGTTGCGATGGATGGAGACGGCCTCGTTGCCGGGAGCTATCGCAAGTGTCATCTGTATGACGCGCTCGGGGTGCGGGAGTCGGACCGACTCAGCGCGGGAGAGCGGTTGCCAGAACCGGTGCGCACGCCGTTTTGTACCATCGGCCTGCAGGTGTGTTACGACCTGAGGTTTCCCGAGCCTGCGCGTGCCGCCGCGCTGGATGGCTGCGACCTGCTCGTATATCCATCCGCCTGGCATACGGGACGTTGCAAGGCGGATCAATGGGAGACGCTCCTTCGTGCCCGCGCCATAGAGAACGAGCTGTTTGTAGCGGGTGTTTGCAGGTCGGGCAAGGGGTTTGTGGGTCGCAGCCTGGTTGCCGATCCCATGGGTCGCATCGTTGTGCAGGGAGGGCCCGCCAACAAGCCCGAGGGTCTCGATGCGCTGGTGGTCTGTAGCATAAACAGCGACCTCGTGCGGTCCACAAGAGCGAACATGTCCATCTTGGACCATCGCCGTCCGCAACTGTATAGCGCGTAAGGGCCTGGCCAACACATGCGAGGATAATCGTGGCGGATCGTGTTTTTGATAGGACTACAGTCGGCCAACAGCGTATTATTAGGTGATTGTTGTACCACGAACGAGGAGCGCACGTGACAGAAGAGCCCAAAACGACGCAAAACGGCGTTCTTGCAGAGGATGAGGATCTTGAGGCGCAGCTTGCCTACGAAAACCTCAAGCGCAGGCGCGAGGCGCGCAGGCGCAAGCGCATCATAATAATAGTGGTTATAGTCGTCGCGATACTTGCCGCTGCCATCTGGTTCTTTGCCAGTCATGCAAACCAGGAGGAAGATGAGGGCGAGGTAGATCCGCTTGCCGTGTCTACCGCCGTATACCGGGATGACTTCTCTACTACGGTGAGTGCCAACGGCGCAACGGAGCCGCTCAAGTCAACGGTTGTAACGCCTGAGGTAGACGGCATCATAGAGAACGTGAGCGTGGAGGAGGGCTCCCACGTAAACAAGGGGGACGTGCTCTTTACGATTAAGAACGAGTCGCTGGACAAGGCCGTTCGCGAGGCTGAGAACAAGGTGAAGTCGTCCGAGCGCGCCATCGATCAAAGCAATCAGGCGGTGGATGAGGCATACAAGGCGTACAACGACGCCGTGGATGAATGCAATGAGTCGGGAGATTGGTCCACGTTCGACGAGGCTTCGCTACGCGGGGCCATTACCTCGGCAGAAAGTGACTACGAAGACGCGAAGGACAACCTGCAGAGCGATCAGGATGCACTCAAGGAAGCTCAGGCGGAGGCTGACAAGCGCATAGTACGTGCACCGGTTTCGGGTAACGTCGTGTCGATGAATGCCGTGAATGGCGCCGCGGTGGGCAGTGAGTCCAGCTCGAGCGGATCGGGATCGCTCATGCAGATATCCGACCTCAGCCAAATGAAAGTGACGGTGCAGGTCAACGAGGTGGACATCTCCAATATCAAGGTGGGGCAGGTGGCGGAGGCGACCTTTGCGGCGTTGCCCGACGTTGAGCTCGACGCCGAGGTTAAGCGTATCGCATCCACTGCTTCTGGTGCCGATGAGGAGGGCATGGGAGGTGGCGGGGTTGTTACCTATTCGGTTGACCTCATCATTCCCCACCCAGACAAAAACCTCAAGCCCGGCATGACGGCAACCGTTACCATTACGACGCAATTCGTAGAGAACGCGCTCATTGTGCCCGTCACGGCGCTCATGGGCGACGACGAGGACCAGTACGTTACCGTGGTGGACGATGCGGAAAAGGGCAAGACGCATGATGTTACGGTAACGGTTATAGAGAGGAACAGCTCGGAAGCGGCCGTTAAGGGCGACCTCAAGGAAGGCGACATGGTGCTTATGGGCGGCAGCGCCGACGATTCGGACGTGATTGGTGACGAAATGCTCGAGAGCGAAGACTTCGAGATGATGGAATAGCCATGGCTGTGGTCCTGGATGTTCGCAACGTGCATCGCATCTATGAGTCGGCGGCGGGTTACACGCACGCGTTGCGTGGCGTGTCGCTTACCGTGAGCCGAGGCGAGTTCTTGTCGGTAATGGGCCCTTCGGGTTCCGGCAAGTCCACGCTCATGAACATACTCGGCTGTTTGGACCGGCCGACATCGGGCGAGTACTTCCTTGAGGGCATAAACGTGGCCGAGCTCGACGACGATGAGTTGGCAGAGCTACGCGCGCTGCGTTTGGGCTTCGTGTTCCAGAGCTTTAACCTACTGCCGCGTGCAACGGTTATGCGCAACGTGCAGCTGCCGCTCGTGTACGCCAACGTGGCGCCAAGCGAACGCGTTGAACGAGCGGTACGCGCGCTGCGTGCGGTGAGTCTTCCGGCCGAGTACTACGACCATCGCTCAAACGAGCTGTCGGGTGGCCAAATGCAGCGCGTCGCCATTGCCAGAGCGCTGGTCAATGAGCCGGCCCTCATCCTTGCAGACGAGCCTACGGGTAACTTGGACTCGGCGACAAGCGAGATGGTGCTCAAGACCTTCGCGCGCCTGCGCGATGAGGGCAAGACCATCGTGCTCATTACCCACGACCCCGAGGTGACGGCTTGGTCGGATCGCACCGTGCACATTCGTGACGGCAAGCTGCTCAGCGATGAGGAGGAGCGTGCCGTTATGGAAGCAGCATCCCGTGTGCGGCCGGGCCTTGGTGCGGGAAGGGGACACACATGAAAGTTCGCGACCTTGCCATCGAGACGTGGAGCGCGCTTGAGGCAAATCGTGGGCGCAGCGCCCTTACGGTGCTGGGCATCGTAATTGGCATTGCCGCCGTTATTGCCATGACGGCGCTTATCGGCGGCATAAACCAAGCGCTTGTGGGCGAGCTGGGATTGTCGCAAGCACAGCTCGTCACCATGAACGTGTGGAGTGATCGTGAGCTAACCTACGACGATGTCGACAAAATCGCCCGTGACATGGCAACCGACTACGAATACGTAACGGCCACCAGCTCGGGCAGCACCGAGATTACCACCGGGCAAAAGAAGGCCGAGATTTACCTTCAGGGCGTAAAGCCCGTGTACTTCAAGGCCACGGGCACCAAGTTCCTGCAGGGTCGGGCCATTAGCGAGGTAGAGGAAGCCAAGGGTGCCATGGTGGTGGTGCTCGAACAGCCGTCGATACGCCTGCTTTTTGGGGATCCCAATGCAGAGGTGGTTGGCCAAACCGTACGCATGGGCAACAACGACTACACCATAGTGGGCGTTGTGGAGGCGGCTGGTGCGTCGATAGACAGCGAGTCCGCGAGTGGGTTCGTGCCGTTCTCCACATTATCGACGCGCGTAACCGGAAGCCAGGCCGTTGACACCATCATGGGGTTTGCACGTGAGGATTCCGACATGGACACAATCGTGACCAAGACCACCAACTATTTGGGGAACGCGTTCAACATTCCCGAGGATGAGCGCGAGGACTCGATTTGGGTGTACTCGATGAAGTCCATGATCGATTCGGTCAATGCAACCATGAGCTCGTTTTCCATCCTCATGACTACGGTGGCAAGCATCTCACTGCTGGTGGGCGGCATTGGCATCATGAACATGATGCTCACCAACGTTACGGAGCGCATACGAGAGATTGGTTTGCGCAAGGCATTGGGGGCACGTCGGTTCGACATAACGCGACAGTTTATGCTGGAGAGCGTGTGTCTGTGTCTTATTGGCGGACTCATTGGCGTGGTGCTGGGGTATGTTGGCTCCTTTGCCCTCACCGGACTCGTGGCGGATGCCTTTATGGGCGAGGAGAGTGGCACGGAGGTGCGACCTATTATCGATGCCGGTACGGTGGTTATGGCAACGACCATCTGCTTGGTAACGGGAATCGTGTTTGGTTGGTATCCCGCGCGCCGCGCCGCACGTTTGGATCCCGTTGAGAGCCTCCACTACCAGTAGGCGCGTAACCAAGGAGGGACTGTCCCTCCGTGGTTGCGCACGGTAAGCGAGTTCGCTATACTGCTCAAGTACGGAGTGCGTTGGATGGGTTCGGGTGACGGCATACTCCGAACCTGGTCAGGGTCGGGAGACAGCAGCCATAAGGGGCCTCTGTCGGGTACCCGTTCCCATCGAGCGCACTTCTTCTTTGACCTCGGCGCCTCGGGTCTTGTCCCGAGGCGTTTTTTCGGCCCGTCCCAGGGGAGGAATGCATGGGCTTCATTGACTTTATCGCCAGCCTGTTACGCGATCCGCGTTCGTTTATTGCGGCGCAGATTGCGGCGGGGCCAGTTGCCGCATATGGCTTTGTGTTCCTCATTATCTTTATCGAGACGGGCGTGGTGTTCTTCCCGTTTCTTCCGGGAGACTCCCTTCTTTTTGCCGCGGGGTTCTTTGCTCAGGGAGGCGGCTTCAACATCTTCATGCTGCTTGGCGTCGCGTGGTGTGCCGCGATTCTGGGTGACCAGTGCAACTTCTTTATTGGTCACTTCTTGGGACGCAAGATCATAGAATCGGGCAAGGTAAAGGCAATGACGCCCGAGCGCATAGCCAAGAGCGAGGCGTTCCTGGACAAGTGGGGCAACCTTGCCATCTTCTTGGGACGCTTCTTCCCCTTCATCCGTACGTTTGTGCCGTTCTTGGCAGGCATGGGTGGCATGAAGTGGCACAATTTCTTCGTATTTAACATTCTCGGCGGCATCACATGGAGTACCCTGTTTATTCTGCTGGGCTATTTTTTCGGGGGCATACCCTTTGTCCAAGAGCATTTTGAGCTCCTCATCGTGGGCATCGTCGCCGTTTCGTTGGTGCCTACGGTCGTGGGGCTTGTGAGGAGCCGCATGGGCAAGAAGGCAGCGTAGCAGAACGGAAGCGTAAGGGGCAGTTTGCACAAACGGTCATCCCAATGTGAGGAGATCCCATGGTAGTAAAGCTATTGATGATGGCGATCTTTGTTGTGGCAGTCGTGTGCGTTGGGGTGTATACACGCCGCCATGCCACGAGCGTAGACGGATTCGTGTTGGGAGGCCGAAACGTCGGGCCGTGGCTGAGTGCCTTCGCCTACGGAACGAGCTATTTCTCGGCCGTTATCTTCGTGGGGTATGCGGGTCAGTTTGGCTGGAAGTATGGCATTTCGGCCACATGGATCGGTTTGGGCAATGCGGTTTTGGGCAGCCTGCTCGCCTGGCAGGTTATGGGTCCGCGCACACGCGAGATGACCCAGCGTTTGAATGCGTCCACCATGCCCCAGTTCTTTGGCGCGCGCTATCGCAGCGAGGCGCTGCGCGTGGCCTCGGCGGCTATTATCTTCGTGTTCCTTATTCCATACACTGCCTCGGTTTACAACGGCTTGAGCCGCTTGTTTGGCATGGCGTTTGGCTTGCCGTACGAGGCGTGCATTATTGGTATGGCCCTTATTACCTGCGTGTATGTTGTGCTTGGTGGCTACATGGCCACCGTTGTTAACGACTTTGTTCAGGGCATTGTAATGCTCGTGGGCATTGTGGCCGTAATCGTGGCAGTGCTCATGAGCAATGGCGGCGCGAGCCAAGCGATTGTTTCTCTTTCCCAAATACCGGCAGAGGGAAGCGAGCTGCAAGGCGCGTTTGTCTCGTTCTTTGGGCCAGACCTCGTTAACCTCATAGGCGTGGTGGTGCTCACTTCGCTGGGCACATGGGGATTGCCGCAGATGGTGACCAAGTTCTACGCCATCAAGGACAAGGAAGCCGTTCGCAAGGGCGCAATTATCTCCACCATCTTTGCGTTTGTGGTTGCGGGTGGCAGCTACTTCCTGGGAGGCTTCGGTCGGCTCTATTCGTCTGCGGTAGAGATCAATCCCACCACGGGTGCACCGGTATACGATTCCATCGTGCCCACCATGCTCTCCAGCCTGCCCGATGTGCTCATTGGCATCGTTATTGTGCTCGTGCTCTCCGCGAGCATGTCTACGCTCAGCTCATTGGTGCTTACCTCAAGCTCCACGCTTACGCTCGACGTGGTGAAGAGCCGCATCTCACCCAACATGGACGAGAAAAAGCAACTGCTGGTAATGCGCGCGCTGCTCGTGGTGTTCGTGGCGGTCTCTGCAGGCATTGCGCTCTGGCAGTACAACTCGCCGGTCAACTTTATTGCCCAGCTCATGGGCATTAGCTGGGGTGCGCTTGCTGGCGCGTTCCTAGGTCCGTTCCTGTGGGGGTTGTACAGCAACAAGATCTCCCGCGTGGCCGTGTGGACGAGTTTTGCGGTGGGCGTGATACTTACCACGAGCAATATGTTCCTGGGCTTTATTGAGTCACCCGTCAACTGTGGTGCACTCGCCATGGTGCTCTCGCTCATACTCGTGCCGCTCGTGTCGCTCTTTACGCCATCGGTGCCGTTTGACGTGCGCCCCAAGCGTGTGCTTAAGCGTCGTCGCGTGCGCGTTATACGCGTGAAGAAGCCCCAAACCGGCCAAGAAGAGGTTATTGAGGTACCGGAAGACGAAGTAAGCGTGTAGGGGGAGGACGCATGGAATCGCTCTACAGAAAGTACCGACCTCAAACATTTGCCGACGTGGTTGGGCAGCAGCATGTGGTGGGTACCCTTGAGCATGCGGTGCTTGAGGGCAGAACGAGCCATGCGTATTTGTTTTGCGGTCCCCGTGGAACGGGAAAGACCACTATGGCGCGTCTGGTCGCCAAGGCGCTCATGTGCGAGCAAGGACCCGGACAGCTGCCCGACGGAACATGCGAGCAGTGCCGGCTCATTGCCGCTGGCGAGCATCCCGACGTGTATGAGCTGGATGCGGCCTCGCGAACTGGCGTGGACAACGTGCGCGAGGAGATCATCAACCGCGTGAGCTACGCCCCGGTGCGCGGCAGATATAAGGTGTACATTATCGACGAGGTCCACATGCTCACCACGCAGGCGTTCAATGCGCTGCTCAAGACGCTTGAAGAGCCACCGGGCCACGTGGTGTTCATCCTTTGTACCACGGATCCACAAAAGATTCCCGCCACGATTCTCTCGCGCGTGCAGCGCTTTGACTTCCGTCCCATTGGAAACGAGGACATTCAGGGGCGCCTGGCCTACGTGTGCGAGCAAGAGGGCTTTACCTACGAAGACGCCGCGCTCGAACTCATCGTTCGCCATGCGCGTGGTGGCATGCGAGACGCGCTGTCCACGCTCGAGCAACTCTCGGTATTTGGCGACGGGGTAATTGGCGTCGACGCTGCACGAGACCTGCTTGGGGCGGTTCCTGGATCCGCATTGGGAGAAGTTGTGCGTGCCATGGCTGCGCGCGACGTGGCGGCGCTCTTTGCGCAGGTGGGAAGTCTCGTTGATGCTGGCAGGGACCTATTGCAGGTTACCCGCGAACTTGCCGCGCATATGCGGGACGTGTACGTGGTGGCTGCAGTGGGGGCAAACCCCGCAGTACTTCCGGCGGGAAGTGACACAGATCGCCTTCGCGCAGAAGCCGCCGCATTCGGTTCGGTGGATCGCTTGGCGCGCATCCTCACGCTCTTGGGAGACGTGTCGCGTGAGATGAGCACGGCGCCCAATCAACGCCTGGTGCTCGAGATTGCATTCACACGCATTGCGAGGCCGGAAGCCGACCTCACGCTCGAGTCGCTTGCGGAGCGTGTTGCGGAGCTGGAGAGAGGAGCCGTGCACCCTGTCGCTGCGGCCACGCTCGTTGCCCCGATAACACCTGCACCCGTTGCTGCCGCCTCTGTGCCTGCGTTAGAGTCGACATCCGAGCCAGTGACGCGGCCCGCACCTGTGGAGAAGCCTCTCGCTGCACCCGCACCGCAACCCCAGCAGCCCCAGCCACGCCCAGAGCCGCAGCCCGCTCCTGCTCCCGAGCCAGCGCCTGTCCCTGCGCCAAGGTCGCAGCGGCCTACGCCAGAGCCACCCAAACAGGCTGCTACGCAGCAACGTGCCCGTAAAACCTCGGCACGCGACGCTGCCGCGCTCCAGAGGCAGTGGCGTCAGGTTGTCTCGGAACTCGTTGCGCGAGTTCCCGCTCGCGGCTCACTGCTCTCCAGTGCGGTTGCGACGTCCGACGACGGACAAGAGCTTGTGGTGGGCTTGCCACAGGGCTCTACCTTTGCGCTTAAGATGCTCGAGCGTCCGGATATTCGCACGGTAGTGGAGGGAGTCGTCGCCGAGGTCTTTGGCCAGCGTACGCTCAGGTTCAAAGAGGGCATTGGAAGCGACCTCCGCGTTCCACCAGCCGCCACGAGAGCGTCGCAAGCCGTTGGTGCTACTAGGCCTGCAGCGGCGCCAGCGCCTGCCCCGGCGTCTGTTGTTGCCCCTGCTGCCGCGCCCGCTCCCGTCGCGGCGCCGGCACCCGCTCCCATCACAACCGAGGCACCTGCATATCCCATGCCATGGGATGAGCCGGCCAGCCAGGTTCCCTCTGCCGTGCAGCCTGTCGAGGCGGCCCCGTACGACGACGTGGTTCCGTACGACGAGATCTATGCCGGAGCCTACGACGACGTGCCATATGAGGATGAGCCCGCGGTGGTGGAGACGCCTGAACCTATGCCGGACCGGCAACCGCAGCCCGAGCCGAATCCGCGGCCCCAGTCTCAGCCCCAGCCCCAGCCCCAGCCTGAGCCGGCGGATCCCGAGCCAGCGAAACCGCAGGTTGCGCCGGTTAACGAGGTGCCCACAGACCTCCCGCCCGATCTCGCCGCGATTCTGGAGAATGCCTTTGAGGTGTTTGGTGACGACGTCAAGTCAAGCGTGAGTAGATCTGCCGCCAAATAACAGTTACATGGGCTGGCCACGGGCTGATTCGCTGGCTTTGCGAACGCCGAGGCTTTTTTCGCTGGGATCACAAACGCTGAGGGTGAGAAAGCCTCGGCGATGCAAATCCCAGCGAACGGACCCTCGGCGATGCAAATCCCGGCGAACGGACCCTCGGCGATGCAAATCCCGGCGAGGTCATGCCGCGAAACGGTGTTGGCTTGCGAAGTGTCGCTCTTTTGAACGACGGCTACATAATGACGCGTTGTGTCTCTTTGGGTACAATGCTGTGCACACAGTAAAACGGTTTGAGGGAGAGCCCTATGGATATGCAGCAGATCATGGAGCAGGCGCGACTCATGCAGCAGCAGTTAGCAGACGCGCAAGACAGTATGGGCGACATTACGGTTACCGCAAGCGCAGGTGGCGGCATGGTAAAGGTTGCCGCAACGGCAGACATGAAGCTCACCTCCGTGGAAATAGATCCCGAGGCCGTGGACCCCGACGACATCGGCATGCTCGAGGACTTGGTGCTCACGGCGGTGAACGCCGTTCTTGAGAAGGCCAATCAGGTGGCAAACGATCAAGTGGCGGGCATTGCTGGCGGCCTTAACATCCCGGGCCTGTTCTAGCATGCACGCAGTCGACTTGGGAGTGGCAGAGACGGGCAACGACGGTCGCGCGCTGCAGCGTTTGCTTGACGAGCTGGGCAGGCTGCCGGGCATTGGGCCAAAGTCTGCGCAGCGCATTGCCTATTACCTGCTCGAGTGTGACGCGGAACGCTCCAGGCGTTTGGCCACCGCCATTCTGGACGTAAAGAAGCAAGTGCACTTTTGTCCGGTGTGCTTCTCCTATGCCACAAGAGACACGTGCGACGTGTGTGCCGACGGCACGCGCGATCAAACGAAAATCTGCGTGGTCTCGGAGCCCAGGGACGTCTCGGCTGTTGAGCGCACGGGAAGCTACCACGGGTTGTATCACGTGCTCGGTGGCGTAATCTCTCCCATGGACAAGATTGGGCCAGACCAGCTGCATGTTAAGGAGCTTTTGGCACGACTGGCCTCTGGTGAGGTCGAGGAGATTATCCTCGCTACCAACACAGACGTGGAGGGCGAGGCGACCGCGACGTACCTCTCCAGAATGCTCAAGCCTATGGGCGTGACGGTTACTCGGTTTGCCGTGGGCATGTCGGTTGGCGGAGAGGTGGAGCTGGCAGACGAGCTCTCGCTTGGACGCGCCATTGAGGATCGCCGCGAGATGTAGCCTGCGGGCGCAGTGACTGCTGGAGCCGCGGGTTTGTGAAGGAGACTGATTGCGTATGCATTTTGATGATACGGGCGAGTTTGGCAACAAGGCACCGCTTCCCATAGACACGGCAACGTATGAGCGTGGTTCGTTTGCGCAACTTGGCGAGGGGCAAGGTGCGGTGATGGGCTCTCGCGGCGGAAAGAGGTCCGCTGGGCACCAGCCAATGGACAAGCGCATCGTTGCGCTTATCGTTGTGGGAGCGCTTGTGGCCATAGCGCTTATGGGATACCTAGCCGTTGGCGTTTTCTCGGCGGCGCGAACAGCCCAAAACGTCTCTGACACGGTGGAGAAGATGGCCGTGGGCTTTAACGAGTCGATCTCGTACCGAGGCTCGTCGTACGAGCTCGTAAAGGGCGAAAAGGGCTATCAGCTCGTGGAGAAGAGCGAGTCGGGTGACGGCGAGCAGGTCGTGCTTGGCGAGCTGGACGGCACGCCCGTGTGCCTTGTGTTGTACGACGGCACGCTCATCGTTCCAGAGAATCTAAAGGACGGAACCTGGGACGTTATGGCGTATACCATAGGCTCCGGGTGGAGCAACCTCATGGGTCAGGACGGCGAGCCGTGTGGTGGCACGGGTGCCATTACGGAAGGGCAGCTCGAGAGCACGAGCCTGCGTCTTGTGATTGATGGCGAGCCCGTGAGCATACCTCTCGTTTGGTAATGGCATTGGAAAAGCGTAACCAAGGGGACGGTCCATTCGCACGCGAGAGGACCGTCCCCTTGATTTGCATCCGATAGCCATAACGATGTATTGAGAACTAGTAATCGATAAACAGTATCGCTGGACTATTGAAAACAGCGAATACAACTGAGAGAATCCATGCATGCGAAGTTCACCCCTCCACGAAAGGAACCCATCATGGCATTCGAGCTCAACAGCACCTACGCGCAGGATCCCAGCAAGCACTTTGATACGCTCCAGGTACACGCGGGCTATTCCCCCGAGCCCACCACGGGGTCTGCCGCGCTGCCAATCTATGCAACGGCCGCGTGGCAATTCGACAACGCGGAGGATGCTGCCGCGAAGTTTGCGCTATCGCGACCAGGCAATGTGTACAGTCGCCTTACCAATTCCACCACGGATGCCATTGCCGCGCGCGTGGCGGCGCTTGAAGGGGCGCCTTCGGCCGTATGTGTGGCTTCTGGGCATGCGGCCGAGGTCTTGGCGTTCACCAATATTGCCAAGGCAGGTGACGAGATTGTGGCGTCCGACTCCCTGTATGGCGGCACTTGGAACATCCTGCTGCATACGCTCAACGACCTTGGCATTACCACAACGTTCGTTCCCAACAACGACGTAGAGGCCTTTGTTGCGGCTTCGACGCCGAGGACCAAGCTCTGGTATGTTGAGACAATAGGCAATCCGCTGGTAGACGTGGCGGACGTTCCCGCCCTGGCCCAGGCAGCCGCTTCGCTCAACCTGCCGCTCTTTGTGGACAACACGTTTGCAACCCCGTACTTGTATCGCCCCGCGCAAGATGGCGCCGCCGTGGTTATCGAGTCTCTTACCAAGTGGATTGGCGGACACGGAGCCACCGTTGGCGGTGCCGTAATAGACGCGGGCACCTTCGACTGGGGCGCGGTGCCAGGAAAGTTCCCCACGCTTACCGAGCCAGACGAATCCTACCACGGTGCCATATGGACCCAAGCCGCGCCAGCAGCCCCGTTTGGCACGCGCGTGTTGGCTCAGCGCCTGCGAGATCTTGGTCCCACGCTCTCCCCTTATGCGGCGCAGCTCATCGGCTTGGGTCTTGAGACCCTCAGCCTACGCGTGGAGCGCCATGCAAGCAACGCGCTTGCCGTCGCCAAGTTCCTCAAGAGCCATCCCAAGGTGAGCTGGGTGCGCTATCCCGGCCTGGAGGACGACCCGAGCCATGAGGTTGCCGCGCGTCTGTTCAACAATGGCTTTGGTGGTGTGCTCGTGTTTGGCGTAAAGGGTGGTCGTCAGGCAGGACTGGATCTTATTGACCACGTGAAGCTGCACACGCTGCTGGCAAACGTTGGAGACGCGAAGTCGCTTATTATCCACCCGGCAAGCACCACGCATAGCCAGCTTACGCCCGAGCAGCTTGAGGCAGCGCATCTCTCGGAGGACCTCGTGCGCGTCTCGGTGGGCATCGAGAACGTGGAGGACATCATTGCCGACCTCGACCAGGCGCTCGCTCAAGTCTAGTCTCGGCAACAAAGGGACACTACGAAACCAAGGGGACTGTCGCCTTGCATGCGGGGCGACAGTCCCCTCAGCTACGAGCGTCGGCGTTTTTTGGCTTGGCCCGCACCGTGTCGAACGGGTCTGCGTGGGCACAAGTCTTCGCAGGGGCATTCCTCGCACTTGGCAAGGCGTGCTGTGCAGGTTGCGCGGCCAAAGCGAATCCATTCGGAGTTTACGCCGCCCCAGAGCTCCTGCGGAATCACGGCAAGGAGGTCCTGCTCGGCGGCCAGCGGCGTGGAGGCTGTGGTGAGTCCCATGCGCTGCGCAATGCGGAAGACGTGCGTGTCCACCGCAATGCCCTCAACAATGCCAAAGGCCTTGTTGAGGACGATGTTGGCGGTTTTGCGTCCCACGCCCGGTAGCCGTACGAGGTCCTCCATGGTACGGGGAACTTCCCCGCCGTGCTCGCTCATAATCATTTGTGCGCACGCGACGCAGTGTTGCGACTTTGTGCGAAAGAAGCCAAGTCGGCGAATGGTCTCAGCCACCTCGCCAACATCCGCCTGCGCCATGCTCGCGGCGTCCGGCCATCGACCAAACAGCTTGGGCGTCACGGCATTTACGGCGGCATCGGTGGTTTGAGCCGAGAGCAGCACGGCAATGACAAGCTGGAACGGCGTGCGCCAGTCCAACGCGGAAGGCTCGCTTCCGTACAACGCGTCCATGCGGTGGCAAAACTCCGTAACACGGGCAACCTTAGACTTCTTAGACTCGCGGGGCATATGTGCTCCTAACAACGGCTTTTTGCCATGGTACCATGCCAGCTGCCTCGTTTGTCCGCGTGCCGACAGTCCCTTTACGCCCGCCCAATACTATGCGACGTTTGCGTTATGTACGAGTAAGCTAAAACAGGTTATGTGACCGTTCCACTATCGGGAGGACTCGACTATGAGCGCACCTATCCAGAACTACCTCCTTACCAATGATGACCTTTACCTTTTCGCCAAGGGTGAGTGGTTCCGCAGCTACGAGAAGCTCGGCGCCCATCCCGCTACGCAGGACGGTGAAGACGGCTACTTCTTTGCCGTGTGGGCACCCGACGTGCGTGCCGTACACGTGGTGGGAGAGTTTAACGACTGGGATGTTAACGCCAACTCATTTACGCGCACGCCCGTTGGGGGCGTTTGGTATGCGTTTATACCGGGCGTCCAGGAGGGACAGCTCTATAAGTACGTTATCGAGACCCGTGCGGGCGACGTTATGTACAAGGCGGACCCCTATGCCTTCCAGGCCGAGCTTATCCCCGGCACGGCTTCCCGTACCGCCGAGATCGACTCCTATGAGTGGGGCGACAAGGAGTGGATGGCACAGCGCGAGCAGAGCAACCACATGAAGCGCCCGCTCAACATCTTTGAGGTGCATCTGGGCAGCTGGAAGCGTCACGACGACGGCCTTACCGCATTTGGTACCGAGCCCGACGATCCCGACGAGGCTACCGGATCCTGGTACTCCTACGATGACCTTTCGGAAGAGCTGGTGGCCTACGTAAAGGACATGGGCTACTCGCATATTGAGATCATGCCGGTAATGGAGCACCCGTTCGATGGCAGCTGGGGCTATCAGGTAACGGGATACTATGCTCCCACGTCGCGCTACGGCAACCCCAAGCAGTTCAAGCACTTTATGGACGCCTGCCACCAGGCTGGTATCGGCGTCATTCTGGACTGGGTGCCTGGTGGCTTCTGCCCGGACGAGCATGGTCTGGTGCACTTCAACGGCTCCAAGCTGTACGAAAAGGAAGTACACCCCAACTGGGGCACCTACAAGTTCAACTTCGAGAAGGGCGAGGTTCGCACGTTCCTCATCTCCAACCTGCTCTACTGGATCGACGAGTACCATGCGGACGGCATCCGCATGGACGGCGTCACCTCCATGCTGTACCTCAACTTTGGCATCGATGACCCCGGCCAGAAGAAGTTCAATCCCGATGGCTCCGAGAACGACTATCCCTCCATCGAGTTCGTACGCCAGTGCAACAAGACCATCGGTCAGTATCATCCCGACGTTATGATGATCGCCGAAGAGTCTACGGCGTGGCCGCTGGTAACCCGTCCGCCCGAGGTTGGTGGCCTGGGCTTCAACTACAAGTGGGACATGGGCTGGATGAACGACACGCTCCGCTATTGCCAGACCGACTTCCCGTATCGTCCCGGCAACCACAGCCTGCTCACCTTCTCGATTATGTATGCGTTTAACGAGAACTTCGTGCTGCCGCTGTCTCACGACGAGGTTGTGCACGGCAAGTGCTCGCTCATCACGCGCCAGCCGGGTGACTATTGGCGTCAGATGGCCGGCCTGCGCTCGCTCGCGTTCTACCAGACCGCACATCCCGGCGGACAGCTCAACTTCATGGGCAACGAGATTGGCCAGTTCATTGAGTGGCGTTACTACGAGGGCATCGAGTACTTCCTGGCCAAGGACTACGAGGGCCATGCAAAGCACCAGCACTACATCGCCGCGCTCAACAAGTTCTATCTTGAGCAGCCGGCCATGTGGGAGAAGGCCTATGTTGAGGACGGCTTCGAGTGGATTGACGCCAACAACGCCAACCAGTGCGTCATCAGCTTCGTGCGTCACGGCGACGACCCCAAGGACGACCTGCTCTTCGTTATCAATTACGAAGTGAATCCCTACGAGGAGTATCGCATCGGCGTGCCGCGCGCTGGCTACTGGCGCGAGGTGTTCAACTCCGATCGCGAGGAGTTTGGCGGCTCCGGCGTAACCAACGACGAAGTGCGCTTTGAGTCCGAGGAGAAGCCTTGGAACCTGCGTGATAACTCCATCAAGGTTCGCGTCCCGCCGCTGGGTGGTGCCGTGATCAAGTTTAGATCGGAAGAGCACACGTCTGAACTCCAGTCACCCTCTATCATCTCGTA
>JAFWMI010000108.1 GCA_017513965.1 Atopobiaceae bacterium | reverse complement strand
TGCCACTGGCATGTCCCGCCCTTGCGGGTTCGATTCCCTGGGACGCAGACTAACAAAAAAAGCTCCCTAGAGATAGAGAGCTTAGTTCTTAATGGTGCCCCCGTCCGCGGGGTAGACGAACCCCTTCGGCAACGAGATCCATACAGGTGCATTATTTCAATGAAATGGATTTATACGTAAATAGTCATAGTTTAAGTAAATATCAGTGGTTAAAAAGCGGCAGGGTTAAAATATCGCCGGTCATCGTCAAATCATCTGAGCGCATCGGGGAACATCTCTCCACATGGCGTCGCATTGAGGATATCACTGCGCAAGAGCTTACGGCGCGCGTGGGGGCAGGCGCCGACACTATCGGGCGGCTCGAGCATGGCGATTCTTCCGTTGGGCTGGGAAAAGTGCTGGCGGTCTCGCGTGTTATTGGGATACTGACGCAGGTTGAGGAGTCCTTTGACCCAGCTTCGACCGAGCGTGGCCGCCTGCGGCTCGTGGAGTCGGTGCCAAAGCGGGGGAGAAGGTCATGAGCGAACGCACTGCAGAAGTCTATCTGGAGACAGCCGATGGCACGCGTCATGTGGGTAGTGCCTACTATCATGGGCAGGGCGGCCGCTTGCGGACGAGCTTCTCGTATACGCAGGAAAGGCTGGGGAATTCCCATGCCTTCGCCCTGTCTCCGACTGCGCCTCTACAGATGAGCTCATTTCAGTCCGAGGGGCTAGAGTAGCGGACAGCAGAGGACGGGGAACACGAACTCGTCCTCCCGCCCTCCTGACACGCTCTGCCTGTTGTCTAGGAGCTGCTACTCCTCGTAGACCGACCTGGCGATATCCTCGATCTCTCGCTAGTCCTCGTCGCTGAAGCGGTAGCCCGCAGCTTGCCTGTGCCACCACATCATGGTGTTGTTGAGCGGAAGGCCGCCTCTCCCGTATAAAGCTACTGCTGACGCTGACGGGCGCGAACAGCTACAGTCCTAGCCTGTTTGCAGGATGCGCTTCGTCTCGCGTAGAAAGACAGTCATCTCGTCGGGGGTGCCGATGGTGATACGCAGCCAATTGTCGATGCGCGGTGCGGGGTAGTGACGCGTGAGCACACCGGCAGCACGCAGCTTGCCGCACCAGCTGGCAGCCTGGAGCGTGGGATGGCCGGCAAAGACGAAGTTCGTCTTGCTTGGGAGCACCGTGAAACCAAGCTGCTCGAGTGCTGCTGTCGTCTGTGCTCGCGTCTCGCAGATGGCGGCCGTGCAGGCGCGAAAATAGGCCTCGTCCTCCAGTGCGGCGATGCAGATGGCCATCGTCGGTGCCGAGAGGTTGAACGGATTGAAGCTGAACTTGATGTCGCTGAGATCACTCACGAGGTCTGCCTGCGCGATGCACCAGCCGATGTGCGCTCCAGCCAGGTTGCGCGACTTGCTCATGGTGTGCACCACCACGAGGTTGCGGTGCTCTCGCACCAGTGGTACGCAGCTCTGGCTTCCGTAGTCCACATAGGCTTCGTCGACGATTACGAGCCGCTCGGGATGGGCGGCACAGATGCGGGTGACGTCATCGGGGGAGATGGCAAGGCCCGTGGGGGCGTTTGGGTTGGGGAAGATGACGGTTCCCTCAAAGGCCGCGAAGGCCTCTATGTCGAGGCTGAAGTCCTCACGCAGCGCGATTTCCTCCCAACGCAGTCCTTGCGTGGCCGAGAAGTCGTGGTAGAAGCCGTAACTCACGTCAGGGAAGGCGATGCGGCTTCCCGGCTCGCAGAAGGTGAGGAGCAAAAAGCCCAGGACCTCGTCGGAGCCGTTGCCGCAGAAGACCTCGTCGGCGGTGACCCCATAGGTGGCCGCTATCGCCTCGCGCAGGGGCAGGCAATGGGGGTCGGCGTAGCGGCCCAAGCCTGCGACCAGCTCGGGGTTGGCGAGGGCACGGGCCACGCCCGGGCAGGGCGGCACGCTCGTCTCGTTGGCATTGAGCTTGACGTAGGGCCGGTCGTGAGGCTGCTCGCCGGGTACATAGGGGCTCAGGCCCGCATACTTCTCGGCAAGAAACTCGCTCATGATGGCACTCCTTCTCGTTGGGGGGTGATGGTCGGGCAAAGCGCTCTTGTCTTTGCCCGACATGGACGGGCTACTCCAGCGTGCGCAGAAAGCGGCTGATGGCGGCCAGTCCCTCGCGCAAGTCGTCAGTATTGTCACTGTAGGCATAGCCCACGCGGAAGCTCTTGGGTTCCTCGAAGGCATCGCCGGGAGTGACCAGCGCGCCTTCGGTCTCCATCATGCGGACGCAGAAGTCGTAGGAGTCGATGTCGTAGTCGTAGTAGACCAGCGCCACCGTTCCCGCCTCGGGCTTGATGAAGGACAGATGCGACTCGCTGTCGACCCACTCCTCCAGGACGGCAAGGTTCTCGCGCACGATGCGGCGGCTACGTGCGAGGATCTTGTCGGCGTGGGCCAGCGCGTAGGCAGCAACGGCCTCATCGAACATGCCGCAGCTGATGAGGTCGTAGTCGCGGTGTGACAGCAGGTCGTGGCGCAGCTGCGCGTCCTTGGTGATGCACCAGCCGAGGCGAATTCCCGCCAGACTCCAGACCTTGGACATGTACGACACGACGA
>JAFWMI010000107.1 GCA_017513965.1 Atopobiaceae bacterium | reverse complement strand
TAGAAAACTTTACCGTTACCGAAAACATCATTCTTGGGGACGAGGTATGCGGTGCCGCGGGAATCCTGGACATGAAGAAGGCCCGCGAAGAGGTAACGAAGCTGGTTGAGGAATACGGCTTTGACGTTGACCCCGACGCCCGCATAGAGGACATCTCGGTGGGCATGCAGCAGCGCGTGGAGATCCTCAAGGCGCTCTATCGTGGTGCCGAGATTCTTATTCTGGACGAGCCCACGGCGGTCCTTACGCCGCAAGAGATCGAAAAGCTCATCCAGATCATGCACGACCTTATCGCCAAGGGTAAAACTATTATCATCATTACGCATAAGCTCAAGGAGATTATGCAATCTGCTGATGAATGCTCCATCATACGCCGAGGCGTGTACATGGGAACGGTGGACGTCTCGCAATCCGACGAGAACGACCTTGCGTCAAAGATGGTTGGGCGCAACGTTAACCTCACCGTGGAAAAGACCCCTGCCCATCCTGGTGAACCCGTCCTCAAGGTGCGCGACCTCACGGTAAACGACGAGCGCGGCATCGCTCAGGTGCGTGGCCTCAACCTCGACGTGCGTGCCGGAGAGATCGTGGGCATTGCAGGCATCGACGGAAATGGCCAAAGCGAGCTCGTGGATGCCATCATGTCGTTGACGCAGAGCAAGTCGGGCACCATTGCGGTAAAGGACGTGGAGGTCCAAAACACGTCTCCGCGCAACGTTATTGAACACGGTGTTGCAACCATTCCTTCCGACAGGCATCGTTGGGGCTTGGTGCTGCCCATGATGGTCTCGGAGAACACCGTGCTGGAGCGTCATAACGAGGACGAGTTTGGCAAGGGCATCATGCTCGATTACGAGAAGCTGCACAACTTCACTACCGAGCTCATCACCAACTTCGACATTCGTCCTGCCGGGTGCGAGAACGAACGTATGAGCGGCCTTTCTGGTGGCAACCAGCAAAAGGCGATTATTGCGCGCGAGGTGTCGCACGTGCCCGATCTGCTGATTGCCTTCCAGCCAACGCGTGGCCTGGACGTGGGAGCCATTGAGTTTGTGCACAAGACGCTCATCGCGGAGCGAGACCGAGGTGCCGCCATCTTGCTCATATCGTATGAGTTGGATGAGGTCATGGACGTATCGGACACCATCGCCGTTATTTACCATGGTCAGATTACGGGCACCTTCGAGCAGGGGACGGTAAACGAGGAGC
Source organism: Atopobiaceae bacterium (assembly GCA_017513965.1). Taxonomy (GTDB): domain Bacteria; phylum Actinomycetota; class Coriobacteriia; order Coriobacteriales; family Atopobiaceae; genus RUG440. Next base: position 2,929 of record JAFWMI010000107.1, on the reverse strand, counting down.
AGCTTGGTTTGCTCATGGCAGGAGGTGGAGACAAGTGAACGCCTTGATCAAGTTCCTCAAGCGGCCCATAGCCTCGTCGTTGCTTGCCATCGCTGTGGGATTTGCCGTCGCGGCAGTGGTGCTGGCGTCTGCGGGCTACGATCCGGGGAAGTCGTTTGCCGCCTTGTTTAGCGGCGCCTTTGGCAAGCCCAAGTATGTGGCGAACGTCTTCATTAAGGCCACGCCCATTTTGCTCACGGGCGTTGGCGTGGCATTCGCCTTCCAAACGGGCCTGTTCAACATTGGCGCCGAGGGCCAATACATCTTTGGCACCATACTTTCTACCCTCGTGGGCGTGACGTGTAACTTTCCCGCACCCATTCAAATCCCGCTCGTGGTACTCGCTGGCGTTGTGGGAGGAGCCGCGCTTGGCGCGTTCATTGGATTCCTCAAGGCGAAGTTTGGCATTCATGAGGTTATTACGTCCATCATGACCAACTGGATCATGCTGTACCTGTGCAACTTCGTGGTTATGTCCGACGCGTTCCACAAGCCAAACTCAACGAGCGCGCTTCCCGTCAACCCTTCGAGCTTCACCACCATTCTTCACGAATGGAAGATGTCCGACGAGGGCATGGCGGCCTTGGGCAACATTCCGTGGTTAAGAGAGATGATGCTCAAGACGGACTTCAATGCGGGCTTCTTCATTGCCGTTTTGGTTGCGATTGGCGCGGGCATCCTGCTTTCTCGCACGAAGCTGGGCTACGAGCTGCGTGCGGTTGGCTACAACAAGGACGCGGCGCGCTTCTCGGGCATTAGCGTGGACCGTTCCATCGTGTTGTGCATGCTCATCTCTGGTGCGGTGTGCGGCCTTGCCGGCGCGCTCAACATAACCGGCATTGCACCGCATACGATCACCCTGCTCGCCGCACAGGAAGGCTACGGCTTCAACGGCCTTTCGGTGGCGTTTATCGCGGGCTGCTCCGCCGTTGGCTGCATTCCGTCGTCGCTGTTGTTTGCGGGGCTCATCTATGGCGGGTCATCCGTGCAACAGGTGATGGGTGCGCCCTCCGAGATTATCAACATTATGATCGGCACGATCGTGTTCTTTATTGCCTTGCCGGGCATTACGCCAAAGATCGCCGACGCTATTGAGCGCAGACGTGCGAATCGTGCGGAAGCCGGCAAGAACGTTCCCGTAACAGAGAAGGAGGCATAGCATGGACAGCATCATTCTGCTCCTGGGCATTACCCTCATGTACTCAACGCCTCTTATCTTTGGTGCGCTGGGAGGTGTTGTGTCGGAGCGCTCGGGCGTTACGAACATTGGCATTGAGGGCATGATGGTAGTGGGTGCCATGGCCGCCGCAGCGGTGAGCTACTTTACGGGTAACCCATGGCTCGCGTTTCTGGCTGCCGGCGTGTGCAGCGGCTTAGTGGCACTTTTGCATGCCATTGCCTCGGTGTCGTTTGCCGCCGACCAAACCGTGTCGGGTGTGGCCATCAACTTGCTGGCCCCCGGCCTGGCGCTCTTTGCCTGCCGCTTCCTGTTTGACGGCGCGGCCATGAGTCCGGTGGTTACCAAGATTCCCAAGATTTTTGGTGAGAGCTGGATGACGGGCTCTGCGGTCGCCAACCTCAACGTTAACTGGAGCACGATTATTGCCTTGCTGCTCACCGTTGCCGTGTGGTTCGTGCTGTATCGCACCAAGTGGGGCTTGCGCGTGCGTGCCGTGGGCGAGCATCCGGCCGCTGCCGACACGCTGGGCATTAGCGTGTATCGCGTGCGCTATGCATGCGTTATCATCTCCGGCATCTTTGCGGGCTTTGGCGGTGCCTCAATGACCATTGGCATCATTTCGCAATTTACGCAAACGGCCATCTCTGGCCACGGCTTTATTGCCATGGCAGCGGTTATCTTTGGCAAGTGGACACCGTTTGGTGCCTATGGAGCTTGCATACTGTTTGGCGCAACACAGGCGCTCACGGTTCTGCTTGGTGGCGGGGTAACGCCCATTCCGAGCCAGATTCTTGCCATGCTGCCCTATGCCATGACCATCGTGGTGTTGGTGCTGTTCGTGGGCAAGTCGGTTGCGCCCAAGGCGGATGGCGTGCCATACATAAAGGGCAGCCGATAGGAAGGCTTTTGGGCTGCATGCGTCAAGACGAGAGGCTGTTGGGGGATGCGCAGAAATGGCGTGTCCCCCAGCCGTTGTTATACGGCGCCAAGAAGCTCGAGCGCCTTGGCGTATTTTTTGGCGCGCTGCTCGTCTTTGGGTGATATGGCATCCAGGCGCGTAAGGTCTGAGTTATGGCGTAGGTCTGCGATTTTTACCGCACGCGCTATGGGGTTGCTGGACAAGGCTCGCACATATTCAAAATAGGGAACCTGAGGGTCGTGCGTAAGGAGCGAGAGTGCCTCAAGAACGGGATCGCTTATGCCGGCGGCACGAAGGTCCTCCAGCGTAACGTTGGTGTCCTCAATCACATCGTGCAAGAGCGCGGCGCAAACGCATTCCTCCGTCTGCATCTGCTCTGCCAGATGATAGGGATGGAACACGTAGGGGAGTCCTGTTTTGTCTATTTGGCCTGTGTGTGCATCGTAGCAAATGCGCATGGCCGTCTTGGTCATTGGCGTGTATATCATGCTTGCCACACGATTGAGGGACGAAGGCTAGAGCACCACGTGGGTGAGGGGAGCGCCACTCAGGTATCGCTTGAGGTTCTCGCAGCACACCTCACAGATGCGATCTTCGGTGGCGTCGCACTTGTTGAAGGCGCCGCCAGACTCGTGGGGGGTTATCACACAGCGTGGCTCCCTCCAGAGGGGGTGGTCTTTTGGCAGTGGCTCTGGATCGGTAACGTCGAGCGCTGCTCCGCGCAGGTGACCGTCTGCGAGCACGCGTGCAAGTGCCTCGCAATCAATAAAGTTACCACGGCCTACGTTGAC
>JAFWMI010000106.1 GCA_017513965.1 Atopobiaceae bacterium | reverse complement strand
TACAGTCTCACGTGTTTGGTCCGTTTCGGACAAAACGTATGTGTCCCTGTCTGAATCGAACACTGCGGCTCCCTGCTGTTCTGGGACGCACCGCCCCTGCCCCCTACGATGGCTTCGACATCAAGGCGCGGCGCGCCACGACAGGGGAGGAGTTTTGCATGGAAGAGAAGGCCGCTTCGAAGTCGCACTACCTGAGGGCTTGGCCCCTGGTCGTGTTCAGCATCCTTTGCTACTTCATCACGTCCACGGTCGGAAGCGCCATGAACATCGCCGCTGGCATCCTCGAGGGCGCCAGGGGCTGGGACTCCGTGCTCGTCACCTCGATGATCTCGGTCGCAAGCGTGGGCAACGTCATCATGGGCTTTGTCGCGGGGCGCGCCTGCGCGAAGCACCCCGCCAAGGCGCTCTGCCTGCTTTGGGGCGTACTCTACCTGATTGGGCTTGCGCTCATGGGCATCTCGAAGTCCTTCGCGATCTTCTCGGTCTCCATGGTGCTCGCCAATGCCGCAGCCTCTGCTTGGGGCTACAACACCGTGCCCGTGATCCTCGCAAACTGGTTCCCCACCAAGAAGGGCACCGTCCAGGGCTTCGTCTCGATGGGCATCCCCCTGGGTGCCGGTTTCGCCTCGATGGTCTACAACTACGGCTACCAGCGATTCGGCGTCGACGGCACCTTCGCGCCATGCAGGGTCGTTGCGGGCATCGCCCTCGTCATCCTCGTGCTGCTGGTGTCAGACACCCCCGAGGAGCGCGGCCTCACCCCCGACACCCTCGACCGTTGCGAGCCGCACATGCCCCAGATCGCGCGGCCTGAGGGGAACGCCGACAACACCGCGCTCACCAAGCGTCTCCTGCACGACCCCAAGTTCATGGCGCTCTCCGTCGTGCTCGGAATCCAGCTCCTCTACGCCGGCGGCCTCATGGTCCAGCTCGCCCCACGCCTCTTCGAGCTTGGCTACAGCATGGACGAGGCGATCAACGCCATGCTGGTGTCTGCGCTCTTTGCCTGCGTAGGAAGCTTCGTGGCTGGGCTCGTGGGCGACAGGTTCGGCTCGCGCGTCGGTGCCATCCTCACCTTCGTCGTGGGCATCGTGGCAATTCTCCTCAACCTCGCCGCCACGCCCGCCTGCGTCTTCGCGAGCCTCGCCCTCATCGGCGTCGTTACTGGAGGAGCGGACAACTGGCCCGTCAACATCTGCGCCGAGCGCTTCGGCCGCGAGGGTTTCTCGGGTTCGTTCGGCCTCATGCTTCCCGTCATCCAGCTCGTCGGCGCCATCGGCCCCAGCTTCTTTGCCCTGATCTCGGGTGCCACAGGCAGCTACTTCGTCTCATATGTCGCAGGAGCCGCCGTGATGCTCATTGGCCTGGTGGCGTTCCTGGTCCTCACAAAGGACGGGATGCTCGGGGAGGGGGCGACGCCTGCAGAATAGACCCCAGTACCGCACCAGAGGAACACCTCCCGTCGTTTGTTGCGCGGGACGAAGTCAAAAAAAGTCAGTCACAGGAGGAATCAAGATGACAAAAGACAAGATGAAGACTCTCGTTGGCGTCTATAGCTGCGCCCTGGTCCTGATGGCACTCATCGTGCCCGTGTCGGTGCTCGCGAGCATCGCCCAGTCGTTCCCCGACACGCCGATGCCGGTCCTCCAGCAGATCGTCACCCTCCCGTCCCTCATCGCCATCCCCACCGGCATCATCGTCTCCAAGTTCGCCTCCAAGGTCTACAAGAAGCACTTCGCGCTCTTCTTCACCGCGCTCTACGTGGTGGGCGGCTCCATGCCCGTCTGGCTGCACTCGAACTTCAACCAGCTGCTCTTCTCCGCATGCCTCGTGGGTGTCTCACTCGGTGGCCTCCAGAACGCCATGACCACCATCATCCCCGACTACTTCGAGGGCGAGTCGCGCGGCACCGTGCTGGGCCTCCTGTCCACGTTCGTCTGCCTTGGCGGCTTCATCTACACCAACGCCGCCGCCCGACTTGGCGCCGAGGACTGGACCCACGCCTTCTACGCATACTTCATCTGCGGGATCTTCTTCGTCCTCGAGCTCATCTTCCTGCCCAAGGGCAAGCTCGAGCCCAAGGCCGAGAAGGGCGAGCACGTCGTGGTCCCCAAGGAGATCATCTTCCTGTGCGTCTTCGGCTTCGTCCTGTACACCTTCGCCCAGCTCTTCAACTCCAACGAGGCCCTGCTTGTCGCCGAGCGCGGCCTGGGCGGCACCGCGGAGGCCGGCCTCGCCTCCTCCGCCTATACCCTGTCCGGCCTCGTCGCTGGCGTCATCGTCGCTCCGCTCATCAAGATCTTCAAGAAGCAGGCCCCCACGGTCACCTTCCTCTTCACCCTCATCGGCCTCGTCCTCTATGCCATCGCCCCGAGCGTTCCCGTGCTCTGCGTCGCTGGCTTCATGATCGGCCTCGGCTATCAGACCTTCACGCCCTTCGGCGGCATGGGCGCGGCCAACTTCTCCCTGGCACTCGGCATGGCGTTCAACATGCAGCTCTGCAACGCCTCCTCCTCCCTCGGCCAAGCGCTCTCGCCCTTCACCACCGCGTTCCTGGGCAGCTTCTTCGGTGGCTCCATCACCTCGATGATCTGGGTCGGCGTCGTCGGCGTCGCCATCCTCACCGTGTGCGGCTTCCCCTACTTCAACAAGGTCGACATCACCAAGCCAAGGGACGCCTCGGCCGCGGAGTAGCCGCACCCACCCCGTCATCTCACGTGCAAATAGCGTCGAAAAGGAGCGAACAATGGCACGAAACGTCGTCACGAAGACCGTCATCTGCAACGGCAACCCCACAGAGGTCACCATGCGCGAAATGCTCATGCCTGCCACGCAGGAGGAGCTTGATGCCATGACCCCCGAGGAGCGCGAGGACTACAAGTTCCTCTCCGCGTTCAATCCCCACACCTACGAGCCCGCCCCCGGCATCATCTGCGAGCAGGACGTGGCCGTGGAGATGCGCGATGGCGTGAAGATCTACGTTGACATCTATCGCCCCAAGACCGATGAGAAGGTCCCCCTGATCATTTCCTGGAGCTTCTATGGCAAGCGCCCGTTTGACGGCCAGTCCGAGTGGCAGATCATGGGCGTGCCACCCCAGACCGTCTCCAACATGTCCAAGTTCGAGAGCCCCGACCCCGGATACTGGTGCCGTCGTGGCTATGCCGTCGCCAACGTCGACCCGCGCGGCGTGGGCCACTCCGGCGGTGACTTCATGCAGTTCGGCACCCAGGAGGGCAAGGACGGGTACGACTTCATCGAGTGGGCTGCCCAGCAGGAGTGGTGCAATGGCAACGTGGGCATGGGCGGCAACTCCTGCGTCGC
>JAFWMI010000105.1 GCA_017513965.1 Atopobiaceae bacterium | reverse complement strand
GAGATCGCGTTTGCAGACCTCAACGACGACATGCAGCTGGCAGAGGACATGCTCAAATACGTCCTTCGCTACGTAATGGACACCTGCCCGGACGAGTTGGACCTCTTCAACCGCTTTGTGGACAAGGGCCTGCGCTCTCGCCTGGAGCATGTGGCCAACTCCGTGTTCGCGCGCGTGACGTACACCGAGGCCATCGAGATCCTTGAGGAGGCCGCGCGCAAGGGCCACAAGTTTGAGTATCCCGTGAGCTGGGGCGTAGACCTGCAGACGGAGCACGAGCGCTTCCTCACCGAGCAGCACTTTGGCGCCCCCGTCTTCGTGACGGACTATCCCGCCCAAATCAAGGCGTTCTACATGCGCCTCAACGACGACGGCCGCACGGTTGCCGCCGTCGACTGCCTGGTGCCCGGCGTGGGAGAGATCATCGGTGGCTCTCAGCGCGAGGAGCGTCTGGACATCCTCGAACAGCGCATCCGCGAGCTCGACATGGATCCCGGGCAGTATCGTTACTACTGCGACCTGCGCAGGTATGGCGGCTGCCGCCATGCGGGCTTTGGCCTGGGATTCGAGCGCCTGGTAATGTACCTCACCGGCATGGACAACATCCGCGACGTGCTTCCGCACCCGCGCACGGTGGGCAACGCCGAGTTTTAGCGACGGTTTTTCGCCCCGGGAAGGTTTCCCGGGGCGAAAAGGTTTAGAATATGCGTCTTAGTTACCGTAAGCAATCGTATGAACAGAGAGGACCGTGGTGACGATGAGCGAGGGAGGCGGCAGACGTGATCGAATGCTACAAGACGATGATGCTGGAAACCGACCTTGCGGGCACACGTTCCAAACGGTTGGTAACGCGTAGGATTGATTCACCCGAGGCTGGCTGCTGGGTAAGCGTGGTTGCGCCAGACGCCGAGGACCGTCGCTGGCTGCAAAACGAGATGGGCATTGAGCCAGAGTTCGTGCGCGCCTCTCTTGACGACGAAGAGACGTCGCACATCGACTACGACGACGACACGGGACAGGTACTCGTAATCGTCGACTGCCCCTTTGTTGAGGACGATCGCGAGGCGGTGGACCAGTCCATCGTCCAGTACGACACGCACCCGCTCTCGCTCATCTTCCTGCCCGAGCAGGACATGCTCGTTACGGTGAGTCTCAAGGAGTCCGAGACGGTCAACGCATTTGCCCAAGGCAAGGTACGCAACCTCAACACCATTCATCGTACGCGCCTGCTCCTCCAAATGCTGCTGCACATCTCGCAGCGCTATCTGGTTTGTCTGCGCTCCATCAACCGTCAGTTTAGGGAGAACGAACGCGTGCTGCGCAAGACCATGCGCAACGACGAGCTCATCAAGATGCTCGGATTCGAGAAGTCGCTCGTGTACTTCTCCACCTCCCTCAAGTCGACGGAGGCCACGCTCACCAAGATTGGCTACGGCCGCATCCTCAAGCTCTATGAGGATGACCGTGACCTCTTGGACGACGTGTCCATTGAGATGAGCCAGGCCATCGAGATGTGCTCCATCTATACCAACGTTCTTAACGGCACCATGGACACGTTTGGGAACATCATCAACAACAACATGAACATCACCATGCGCACGCTGGCCATCCTCACGCTCGTGCTCTCCATTCCCAACATGGTGTATGGCTTCTATGGCATGAACACGCCGCTGCCGCTCGACCATACGTGGGGGTTCGCCTTTATGCTCTCGGTGGTGGCCACGGTTGGGGCAACCGTCCTGCTCATGCGAAGTCGGTTTATGCAGTAGATGCGGCGCACATGACAATATCTTTGCTATTTTGATGCACATGGCACGTGGCGCAAACGGTTGGGCTACCATCTACATAGTTTGGCACACAAGAGGGAGGCAAGCTCGTGAAGCCCATCATAGGCCTATCGCCCCTTTACGACGACGAGAAGCAGGGACTCTGGATGCGTCCGGGATACCTCGACGTCCTCTATGCTTGTGGTGCGATTCCCCTGGTGCTTCCCTTCGACTCGGATGCCGTGGACGTGGAGCAGGTGCTCTCCATTTGCGACGGACTGGTGCTCACGGGGGGCGTGGACGTGGATCCGCACCTCTATGGCGAGGAGCCCATCCCCGAATGCGGACAGATACAGCACATGCGTGACGAGCTGGAGTACCGTCTGCTGGACAAGGCGCTGGAGAGCGACATGCCCATCTTGGGCATATGCCGCGGGTCTCAGATTCTCAACGTGTTCTTGGGCGGCTCGCTGTATCAGGACCTGTACACGCAGCTTCCCCAGTCGCTCAACCATGCCATGGAGCCGCCCTACGAGGTGCCGTGCCATAGGGTGGTGCTGGAGCCCGGCGAGCCGCTCCAGCTGTGCCTTGGGGTGGATGAGATTCCGGTCAACAGCATCCATCACCAGGCGGTAAAGCGCCTGGCACCCACGCTGGTGCCGCTCGCGCGCTCAAGAGACGGCGTAATTGAGGGGTCCTGGATGCCTGGCAAGCGATTCGTGTGGGGCGTGCAGTGGCACCCCGAATGGATTTGGAACGTGGACCCCATGCAAAAGCGCATCGTGCAGTGCTTCGTGGACGCGTGTGAGAAGTGACTATGAACAGAGAACGCCTTGAGCAGCAGCTGGCCTTTGCGTTGGAGATAGACAAAGAGAAGCAGGTCCTGCGCCAAACGCACCTCTCGGGCCATGGCAGGCGCGAGAACGACGCCGAGCATGCCTGGCACATGACGGTGATGGCGTATCTGTTGCAGGAGTACGCAAACGAACCCATCGACATTGCGCGCACGATGATAATGACGCTCACGCACGACCTCGTGGAGATATATGCGGGCGACACGTACGCCTACGACACGGAGGGTCAGCTCACGGCCCATGCTCGGGAGGTGGAGGCCGCAGACAGGCTCTTTGGCCTGCTGCCGCCCGACCAGGCTGCCCACCTCCGCGCGATTTGGGAGGAGTTCGAGGCGCGCGAGACGCCCGAGGCACGGTTTGCCCGTGCCATGGACAGCGTCCAACCCATGATGCTCAACGACTCAAACGATGGTGCCGACTGGAAGGCACGTGGCATCGCGCGCTCGGCTCCCGCATCGCGCAACGAGGTGACGCGCACGGGATCGCGCGAGCTCGCGGCATACATTGACGAGCGCCTGGACGCGCACGTGGCCGCCGGCAACCTGCGCGATGCCTAGCGCGCGATCCTCGACTAGTACAGGGGCAAATCCCCGGTGAGTGGGTCTATCTGCTCGGGAGCGAGCGGCTCGAAGGCGAGGCAGGTGTAGGTGGCCTCCCCATGGAACTCGGTGTAGCCGGCGTCGCGTACGAGCGCGACGGCAAAGCCGGCCTCGCGGCCGCGAACCGCAAGGTCGAGCAGTGCCTCCTCGCCGTCCACGTACACGCACACCTTGGCAACGCCCGCATCGAACCAGCGTGAGAGCGGCGTGGAAGGGGTGCCCTCGTCCTCCAGGTACACCCAGCTCTGGTTTGGCGTCACGCGCACCTGGTCGAGCCGTCCCTCGCGCGCAAGCGCCATGAGGGTGGCCTCAACGCAGGCGTGCCCCGCCTGTGCCGCGATCTTTCCCTTGCGCATGCGTAGGTCTCGGCGCATGACGATCATCTGCTTGGACTTGTACGAGCGCTCTGGCATCGTGTTCTCCTTTGCTTGTCCCCATGTGCCGCCATGGGCTACCCAATGGTGCGGTGGACCGCCTTTGCCCAGCCATACAAAAGCTCGTCGGCCCGTTCGCGGTCCATCTTGGGCGCAAACACGTCGTCGGAGGAGCGTAGGGCTCGCAGCTCGTCCGTGCTCGTCCAAAAGCCTGCTCCCAAGCCAGCCAGGAACGCTGCGCCCAGTGCGGTGGTCTCGATGTTCTGCGGCCTGCGCAGCGTGCGGTCGAGGATGTCGGCCTGGAACTGCATGAGCAGGTTGTTTGCCGAGGCGCCGCCGTCCACGTTGAGGACCTCAATGGGTCGGTGCGCGTCGGCCTCCATGGCGTGGACGAGGTCACTCACCTGATAGGCGATCGACTCGAGCGCGGCGCGCACGAGGTGGCTCCGGTTGGTGCCACGCGTAATGCCGCTAATGGTGCCGCGTGCCTCGGAGTTCCACCAAGGAGCGCCGAGTCCCGTGAAGGCGGGCACGATGTACACGCCGCCGGTGTCCTCGACCTCTGCGGCAAGCGCCTCGCTCTCTGCGGCCGTGCGAATGAGCCCCAGCTCGTCCCGGACCCACTGCATAACCGCGCCGCCCACAAAGACCGACCCCTCAAGGGCGTACTCGGTGTGGCCCACGTTTGGCCCGCTTGCGGCAATGGTGGTCACCAGCTGGTTTTGCGAGGCGACGGCATCCGCGCCCGTGTGCATGAGCAGGAAGCAGCCGGTGCCGTAGGTGTTCTTTGCCTGCCCCGGGGCAAAGCAGCACTGTCCAAAGAGCGAGGCCTGCTGGTCGCCGGCCACGCCACAAATGGGGATGCCCGCCGGTATGCCGGGATAGCTCGTCTCGCCAAAGCTGCCGGAAGAAGGCCTCACCTCGGGCATCATGCTTGCGGGAATGTTGAAGAGCTGCAGGAGCTCGTCGTCCCAGCACCCCTCGTGAATGTTGTAGAGCATGGTACGGCTCGCGTTGGTGGGATCGGTGGCATGCACCAGCCCGCCGGTGAGCACCCATATGAGGTAGGTGTCCACCGTGCCAAAGAGCAGCTCGCCGGCCTCGGCCCGCGCTCGGGCGCCCTCAACGTGGTCCAGCAGCCAGGCGACCTTGCTCGCCGAGAAGTACGCGTCGGGCAGCAGGCCCGTCTTCTTGCGAATCATGGCCGTGGTCTTGGGGTCGCCGCACAGGCGCTCTACGAGGTCTGCCGTACGACGGCACTGCCATACGATGGCGTTGGCAATGGGCTGGCCTGTGGACGGGTCCCACACGATGGTGGTCTCGCGCTGGTTGTCTATGCCGATGGCGGCGATGTTGGCCTCGGTGAGGTTGTGCTTTGCCAGCAGCTCAGCGAGCGAGCCGAGCTGGGAGAACAGTATCTCTTGGGGGTTGTGCTCCACCCAGCCGGGCTTGGGATAGATTTGCGTGAACGGACGCTGCACGAAGTCGACCATGCGCGCCTCGTGGTCGATGAGCACGGCGCGCGACGACGTGGTGCCCTGGTCCAGGGCAATAACATACTGCTTGCTCATTGGTGATCCTCCATCCATGTGGCAACGTCGTTCATAACGCGCTTGCCGTCCTTCTCGTTGAGTATCTCGTGGCGCATGTGATCGTAGATGGTGCAGGTGACGTCTGCGATGCCCGCCTCACGCGCCATGCCTGCGGCCGTGCGTACGCCCTCACCCATGTTGCCCACCGGATCGCCCGCTCCGGCGATGAAGAGCAGAGGCAGGTCCTTGGGCACGCGATTGAAGCACTCGGGCGTGCACACCTCGCCTGTAAGGGCGGTGAGCGTCGCGTTGCCACCGGCAGAGAACGCAAAGCCAGAGGCCTCGTCGGCAATGTAGGCATCCACGTTCTCTGGGTTCTCGGAAAGCCAGTCGAGCGGTGTGCGTGCGTTCTCTATTGCCTTGCCGTAGGCGCCCACGGAGAGGTTGCCCAAGAGCTTGGACACGTAACGCTCGCCGCGCACCTTGGCGATGGCGCGAGCGGTTAGATTGCCTGCGGCTGAGGTCATGGGAGGAATGTGCCCGGTGCCGCAGATGATGGCGCCTGCGAGTCCGGCGCCACAGGAGGCAATGTATGAGCGCACCACGAAGCTCCCCATGGAGTGCCCGAACAGGAAGTAGGGAAGGGCTGCGTCAACGCGCTCGCTCATGGCGTTGCGCACGCGTCCCACATCACCTACGAGTATCTCTTTGCCGCCGCGCACGGGCAGGTGTCCCCAGTCATCGGTTGAGTCCACACTTTGGCCATGCCCCACGTGATCGTGGCCGCACACCACATAGCCGCGCTCGTTGAGGTACCGGGCAAAGGGCTCGTAGCGCATGATGTGCTCGGCCATGCCGTGCACGAGCTGGATGACGCCCTTGGCTTCTGGCTCTGGCCACCAAACGACCGTGTGCAGGCGCGTGTGTCCATCGGTTGAGGGAACCCAAACGGTCTCCCTTTGTGCTTGGGTGTCCATGGCATCCTCCAAATCGACGAGTTCTGTGTGTGGTGTGACCGATTGTGCACACCAAGCGTGATTGACGTGCTTAGTATAACCCGCACCAAGAAGCAGGCGAGGTGCCACGGACTGCCAGTGGTAGGCACAAGAATAGGGGGGTTATGGAGAATCTAATGTCGTCTAAGAACGAACGACCTGTTTTTTGGAACAAGCTCTGAAACCAGACGGACACGTTTGCGCGGGCATATTGCAGTTATGTAGACTTGCATAGGCAAATTGACGACCGCACCGCTAGAAGGAGTGGCATGGCTACGAGAACGACGCGTGCTGCGATAGGATCTATCGAACATAACGCAAATGAGGCGGTGCGCCTTGCCAAAGACTATATCCACCACTTTTGGTCGAGAGACTTTGACTGGTGCTTGAGTAGAACCGCGCGCGACTTTGTGTGGATTGGACCGCGCAAGGGCCAATATACGACGTCGCTCGAAGAGTACAGCGAGGTGCTCTCGTCGCTGGGTACGTCCATGATGCGCTCGTCGGTTACGGACGAGGAGTATTCGATCGTTGCCTGCGACGAGCATATGGCGAGCGTGGTGGGACGCTGCCTGGTGCTCATTGGTCCCAAGGACGACGAGATCGTTGCGCAGTGGCACAGCTGCTCGTTTGTGTGGAAGCGCACAGGGAGACGTCTGTTGTTGGTGCACCTGCATATCTCTTCGCCAGGCGATTCCGTGGATGAGGGCAGCTATCCCATTCATTCGGGAACGGAGACGTACCGCTACATGAAGTCGCTCATGAAACTGGGATCTTCGCGCAAGGCGGTTTCGCTCTTTGACGTGGATGGAACCGTGCATTGGGTCCATCCGTCGCAGATCGTTTACTTGGAGGCAAGCCGCAAGCGCACCATTGTGCACTGCATGACCAAAGACGTTGTGGTGCCGGCCGTGATTCGCGATGCCGTTGAGATGGTTGGTGACAAGATCCTGCGCGTACACAGAAGCTATGCGGTTAACCGCGACCACGTGGTTGAGCTGAAGGCGGGAAGGCTCCTGCTGGACGACGGAACGTCGATAGTGATTCCCGCCAAACGCATTGCGGACGTAAGGGCTCAGCTTACGGTGTAGTCCGCAGTTGGAGGACATACCCCGTGCAGGGAAGGGAACGCAATTGGGGGACATGCCTCGCAGAGGTGTGTCCCCCCAGTTGTTGAGGAAAACTGCGCAGTGAGGTGGGGCCTTAGGAAAACCCATGCGGTGAGGTGGATTCTTAGAAAAAGCGCTGCAGTGAGGCGGGCCCTTAGGAAATCCCGCGCAGTGAGGCGGGTTCTTAGAAAATCCCGCGCAGTGAGGCCTCACCGTGCGATTTTTTCTAAGAATCCGCCTCACTGGACGATAAATCGCAAGATAATTCCTCACTACGAGCTTTTTTCTGAGACTACCTTTGGTGGCGCAGGGTGCAGAATGGGTTCGTCCCCGTGTCCCCGGACGGGCGTGGGAGCGGCTTCCGGGCTTCGTTGCGGTAACTGCCTTCGTGCACGGTTTTATCGGCTTCGCATTTGCCGAGGTCGCATTTTTGGGTGCCTCTACCTGCGACGATATGGGGGTTGGTGTCGCCATATACGCGAAAATGTGCCCAAAAAACCAAACACTTAGGCAGTTATCGCAACGAAGGTTAACGAGAGGCTGGGTCCGGCGCGCTCGACATACCTTATGAGGCATATTGGGGGGCATAATCGACATGCAAGTGCGGCTTGGAGCAGTGCGCGCAAGGCTCTGCACCATAACAGGCACCACGGTGATTTCCGTAACCGGACTACCATGCGATTCCGCATCAGACCTTCGCGTATATGCTGTCCACGCGGACCTTGCGCGTCGGTTTGCGGTAGTGCTTCACATAACTGAGGTCTGCTCTCCATCTGCTCACGGCGACCGACATGCGCGGGTTGCCCTCGCGCTGCGAGATGAGCCACTCGAGTAGGTGTGCTATGTCTTGGGTGGACTGAATGCGATTCTCGATAACGAACGAAATGATGGTTCTGCGCTCGGCCTCGGAGAGGTTGTCCTGCTGGTTTACGGTGTAGCCATACATGTGGAGGATGGACTCGAAGGCGAGCTTGCCGTACGCGCCCTCACCGGCCCTCTTCGTGCCCAAGTCCTTCTCTTCGACTACCTTGCAGCAGATGTAGCCCTGGCGCTTGAGCCTGATGTAGGTCCCTTCGGTCATGAAGTACTTTCGGCACTTGGGGCACCAGTACCCGTCGAACTCCACCGGACGGGGGTCGCCACCTGTCTTGGGTAGCACGGTGACCGTCGCGCGAACAGGATCCAAGCTGTGGCCGTTCGCCCGATGCGTGCCATACGACTTGCGCACGAGGAACTCGTTCAAGTGGATGGGCTTGGGCTGTTTGGCACTTGTTGCATTGGCAATCTGCCCAACGGCTGTGGTGGTAGCCGCTCTTACCCGAGCGACTGTTGGTGTAATCGTCTTAGGCCTTGGAGCTTTCGAAGGAGAATCAGTCCTAATGGCGCCACCTGCCGCATTGAAGACAGCGTCAAAGTCTCTCATTGTTGTTTCTGTTGGCCCAAATACCTGGCCCCGAATGGTGCGCAGATCAGAAAAGCCCTTCCTTGTATCGGTGAAGTCCACCTGCATGAGTGTACATTCATGCATGCCTTTGTCTGCATAGATGGTCTGCACGAAGAAGCTGCGCTTCCCATCACGGTTGTCGCAACGAACGGACCAATGGGGGAGGTCGCCCTGCAGCATGTCGCTCTTAGGCTCCGACCAGCCCCATTCTTGGGAGGAGCATTCTTTGAATATCTGTTGTGTGAACTCCTCAAAGCTCTTCAGGAGTAGCTCCAACGAGCACCCAAGGTAGTACTCCGTCTCGCGCAACGCGACGAAGGGGTCTCTCTTAAAGCCCTCCTCGAGCGACTCCTCGAATCCCTCGAGGCCGACGCGTTTCATGTGGGAGAGATACTTGTCGTCGTCCGCGTTCTTGAAGAAGCAGACGAGGCGGACGTTGTCGGGAACATTGACGGCGCTTACCCGGGGCTCGCGCGATGCTGGTTCTGCTATTGGTGGTGTTAACCCGCCAACTCTTGCCGTTCCGCGCAAGCTGCGCATCATCTCTCCTTGGAGCGCGTTCTCCTTAAACCACAGCTCACCGGTAATGAATGACTCGCGCAAGGGGTAGGACCGCGTAGTTTTGCTGGTAGCAAAAAAGACCTGGATACCGCCTCTGGTGACCCTGGTTACACGGCCTTCGCCGCCCTGTCTGGTGATGACGGTTTTTCCTTTGAAAAGGTTGTTTAGTCGGTTGGCTTCCCGCTGATCGATGCGAGCCTTCTGTTTGGCCATGTTACGTTGGCTTTCTTCTT
>JAFWMI010000104.1 GCA_017513965.1 Atopobiaceae bacterium | reverse complement strand
GGACATATCAACGAAAAGCGCGTCCCGCAGCTTCTTGCACTGTGCGAACGTGATGTCCGTGGTGCCGTTGATGCGGTTACGCGCCGTCCTGTCGGTGGTGCCCCATGCCTTGGCTAGGTCAGATACCCCATAGCCGCTGCGGCTCATCTCTGCGCTCAAGTTCGGGTAGATCATTTTCACCTCCGTTTTACCCCATCGGGTAACTCCTGATTGGATATTACCCAATTGGGTAAATGTTTGTCAACTAGATTTTTTCCAAATAGGGTAAAATGTGCGTGTATTGTGAAGGAGTAGCCATGAAAACCATGAACGACCTCGAGAACCTGATTAAGGAGCGCGGATACAACCTGCTATCGTTCTCCGCTTGTATAGACGTGCCGCAGACAACGATATACAACCTCTTCCGACGCAATAAGGACATCGAGAACACTAGCTTCAGGGTGTATCGCGCCATAGCCGAAGGTTTGGACATGACGAGCGACGAATTATACAGGTGGATGCACTCATGAGCATCAAGAAGCGGAAGCTCAAGGACGGCACGACCGTCTACGATGCAATACTCGAGTACGGCACGGTGGACGGCGTGAGGGATAGGCGCAAGAGGACGTTCGCCACCCTCAAGGACGCGCAGGCCGCCGAGAGGGACGCGGAGCGGTTGAGGGGCGCTTTAAGGCACCACGGGCGGCTGAAGTTGGGGGAATATATAGAGCGGTACTACTGGCCGATAGCGTCGCGCAGGTTGGAGGCCACGAGCCTCGACACGTACCGCAAGGAACTCGACAAGAGGATACTGCCCGTTTTGGGCGATGAGTACTTGGAGGAATTGGACCGCCTGAAGATTCAGCGGATGGTTGATATGTGCGGCACGGAGAGCGTCGGCAGGAAGGCGCACGGGTTGTTGCGCACGATATTGAATGAGGCTGTCGGCGACGGCTTCCTGACGTACAACCCAGCCACCGCGAGGTACGCCATGCCGCCCAAGGGGAGGAAGCGGGACAACGGGGTCGTGCTGACCGACTGGAAGCAGATACAGAGGTTTTTGAAAGCTACGAAGGACGCGCCGAGACCCGTGAGGCGGTTGATCGTGAGCGGGCTGTGCCTGGGATTGCGACCGGAGGAGCGGTACGCCCTGGACTATGAGGACTTGGACTTGGGGAGCGGCACGGTGACCATAAAGGGCGCGTATGTGACCGCCTCTTCCAAGCACGGGGGGAATCAGATGAAGGCGACCAAGACGAAGGGGTCGCAGAGGGTGCTGCCGATGTCGGCGCTGTTCATAGAGAACGCCATCTTCGACTGCGATGGCGAGGGGCCGTGGATAGCCAACGAGGGGGGCGGCAGGATGTCGCCGTCGACTGGGAGGCACATGTACGGGCGCTACATGAGGGAGCACCCCGACCTGCCGCAGGTGACGTTGGAGAACATGAGGCATTCGTTCGCCACCGCCTGCCTCCATGCGGGGATGAACGTCGAGGACGTGTCCAAGATGCTGGGGCATTCCGACATCAACACGACGTTCAGGCGCTACGTCAAGCCAGACTTGGAGGACATGCGGGTCGCGTTCCGCAAGATACCGTGGTCACATGATGGAGAGTAATCGCAGGTCAGGGGCTTGCGGACTGACCTTCGATTCTCCGCGCCTCCACCATTGAAAACGCGCATTGACCTGCGCTTATGCCGATTAACCATGTGACCGAAACGGCGTTTCTGGTCACGTAACGGTCACATGGGTCGGGCGATTGTAAGCCGATTTAAGACCCCGATTTATAGCGCATGAATAAGTTATCGTGCGAAGGTATAACGGGGTCTCATACGGCGTTCTGTGGCTTCGTGATTACCATATCACGCGCAGCCTGCCCTCGATGTCGTTGGAGTTGACGTATTCCAATTCCAGGCACTGGGGGCAGCTCGTCGCGGCTGGCTTGTAGAGGGCTGCGGCGGCGTAACCGCCGTATGTCAGCCATGAGGTGGCGGTGAGGGACACGAGCGGCTTCACTAGCACGTTGTTGCGGGATGTGAACACCAGCCGGGCGGGCTTCTCCACGATGCCGTTGTGCGTGTGCCCGCTGACGATCGCGTCCACGCCCTCGATGGAATACGCGAACTGCCGCTTCTTGTTCTCGGTCTTGCCGTGGATGAGCATTATGGCGTATCGCTGCTTGGTGTTCCCCTTGGCTAGGATAACCCGCAACATGGCGAAGTTGGTGCGGTATAGCTCGCCCTTTCCCAGCATCAGCATGATGGCGTACATGGGGTCGAGGTCGACGGCCTTCCGCGACCGCGCCTCATGGTTGCCCCCAACCGCGCCGAGGATGCGGTCGGCCACTGGCTTCAACAGCTCGACCGCCTTCTCGATTTGGGCGCTCGGCGGGATGACCTCCTCGTAGACGTTCGTCAAGCTGTCCTTCACGCCGTTCGAGATGAGGTCGCCGCACAGGATGATGTAATCGTCCTCGCCCAGCTTGGACAAGAACCTCTCGAACCCGCGCTCGTCGCATTCCCTTGCACCAAGATGAACGTCGGCAACAGCCCAGACATGAATCGTTCGGCCGTCCAAATGATGGATTATCGGCGTGAAATCGTCATACACTGGCATACCTCCATGTGCAGCCATACGCATGCGGGCGTTTCCCGTTGCAGCATTCGGTGATATGGGTGCGTTGGCGTTTCCCTGTAATAGCCTCGGCAGCATCCCTCGACGATCTATACCAATGCTCCACGCCGTCCGCATCCGTTCCGATTACGGGCATTGCCTTCTTGTCTGATGCCCGCTTCTTTTGCGTTCCGTAATTGGAGTTGTATTTGTATGTGCACCATTCGAGGTTTCCGACCGAGTTGTTAGTCTTGTCCTCGTCCTTATGGTTGATGCATGGGAGGTTGTAGGGGTTAGGTATGAAGGCCTCGGCCACCATCCTGTGGACTGTTCTCGTCCGCTCGGTGCCGTCTTGGCACAGGCATACGTGCCTATATCCCCAGATATTAGTGCACTGTTTTCGCACTATGCCGCCGTATGTCTTATTGTTGCTGCCTTTTCTTGCAATGCTTCTCACATTGCCCTTGTCGCTTACCTCGTAGGTATGCTCGTAACCGACTACTGGTTTCCATTGCTCGGACATGTTAGCTACCACCTAACATAAAAACGCCCGCCGAGCGGTGGTAGCACTCGGTCGGGCGCTTTTACCGTAGAGAAAGAAAAACGCGGCTACCACCCGCGCTTGTCGATTGCTTTATTCGGTTGTCGGTTTTGTTATTTGACTGGGTGCTTCACGCGATCGCGTAGCTCCGCGACCTTGCCGTTGTTCCATCGTGCGACCGACGAAAGGTAGCCAGTCACCCTGCGGATGCGCTCGAAGGGAACGCGGTCGCAGTATGTGAGATTCACCCACTCGCCGTCGGTCTCCACCTTGACGAGCGTGCAACCCTTGGGTGCCCTCTCCGCGTAGGCTCGCGCCTCTTGTTGGGATATGTCGCCGACCACGGCGATGCTGTCGAACTGGTAGCGCATTACAGCTCCAAGAACATGATCACATCGGAGGCCGCACCCGTGTAAAAAACGATACCCGTGTCGTACGTGTAGTTAATAGAACTCCCGCCTGAATACGTGATGCAGTCCGCCCCAGTTATGTATGGATTGAGGGTTCTTTCGATTTGATATTGAACGCCGTCTGTGGAATCGAAGCACCCCACGGTCATCGGCCCCTCTGGGCCCTCGATTTCGGTTTCATAGACGCTCACGGCTTGATTGTTCCAGTCCTTCACCGACAAATCGAGCGACGACAACGTGGAACCTTGGCTCTGTTGGACGAGGTACACCTTATGCGTGCCGCCCCCGCCGCCGCCGCCGATGTGCTCGCCGAGCAAGCGGACAGCCTGCTCGATGGTCTTTGCTTGCGGCTGGTCGCTGCCTGCCAGTGCGTCGTTCAGCGCGTCGATGGCTGCCGTGATGGCGCCCGACTTCGCTGCGGTGCCGCCTTGCGCGACGGCGATGTCGTTGAATGCGGATGCGATTGTCATGTCGTCTCCTTATCTTTTGGAAGCGAATAAAATAAGCAGGTACGCGAACGCCGCGATGGCGACGAACAGGCCCGCCATGTGGATTAGTGTCACCCGATCATCTCCTTGTACAGCTCCTCCTGCCCGCAGGCTTGGAAGAACCGCCAGCCCCAAGGCGCCTCCTTGGTGCCGAGGTCGATGTAGGGGATGTCCTGCCCGCACGCCTCCGCCACGTCCTGCAAAGCGGTGATGCAGTCGGGGTGCGGGATGTAGGCGATGGAGTTGCCGCTCACGTGGAACAGCTTCTGCGATTCGTCAGGATGGAGGATGCACTCGATGGGCATGCCGAACCTCCCTTTCATTGCGTTTCTTACGTCGTTTACGAAGTCGGGCATCTTGGCGTGCCACCAGTCGCCCGGACAGCTAGTCGCCGCGTACATGCGGTGCTCGGTGAAGGTGCCGTCGGTATCCCCCGTGTAGGTCGGGTATATGCCGTAGCGGTTGCAGATGTCCGCGCATAACAGCACCGTGGACTGGTAAGCCGCCCTGGATGGCGACCAGTCCCCGAGGTTGTAGTCGGCCACTTCAAGCGTGACCGCTCTGTCATCGTTCCAGTAAGCTAGTAGCTGCTACTTGTCCAAGGATGATATTCCTCGGGCAAATAACAGCCGATTCTCCCATCTGTTCCGATGCCGTAGTTGCTCGATGCCTGCCTTGATGCGGACTTGAAGATGCTGCCGCACTGCTCAACCGTGAGGTCGCCAGCCATGTGGTGGACGGTGACCTTCGAGACGGGAGCCGTGCGGAGGCCGCTGGTGTTCGGCGAGATGATTCCAACCGAGGAGAGGCTACTGACCGTCATTTTTCAAACCGCCCTCGGTCGAGTTGTAGAGGCTTGATTGCCCCAATGCCGCCATGATCGGCGACAGGACAGCCATCACCAAGGCCACGACGACCGCACGCTGCGCGGGGTCGAGGATGACCTGACCCATTATCAAGTCGATGTTGGCGATGACGATGCCGATGATGCCCTGTAGGATGGTTCGGGCGAGGCGGTACTTCGCCTCGTTGGATGTCAGGAAAGTGTTCATGCCGCCCCCTTGTCGATTGATTGCTTGATGGTCGATACCTCGACCTGCATGGCCTTCATGTCGGCCTCGAGGCCGTAGGTGCGCTCTATCACGCCGTTGTGCTTCTCCACGTCGCGCCGAAGCTCGGCGATGAGCGTTTCCAGCTTGGTCAGCCGCGAGGAGATGGCGGCGTATGTCGCGCCGACGGCGATGACGATCGAGACGATCGTGCCGAGGTTGTCGTAAAGAAAGTCCACGGTCCCCCTCCTACTCTGAATAAACGATGAAGTACTCGTAGTCGCAGTCGGGGTAGAGCCCGTAGCTCGACGTGTTGACATAGACGCTCATGCTCGTTCTGCTCTTGAACCTCACGGCCGTGGCGGCCGCGTTGGACGCGTTGGAGCTGGAGAACGTGTTGGTGTTCATCGCGGAAGTGCGCGTGTAGCTTGTGGAGCTGGACGTGCTGTTCTTGTAGATGGAGGCCGTGACCGCCTGATTCTGGGCGCCGCTCGTGGTGTACGTTGGCGATGACGACATGACCGATTTGGACATGCTCCACATGCCGATGGCGTAGCGCTGGATGGCGGTGTACCACTCCGTGCCCGAGACGTACGCGCCGCCCTTGATGACCACGTAGGCCATGACGGGGTAGCCCGTGCCCGTGTACGGGATTGTCACTGACTGCACGCCAGCGGCGCTGTTCGTGTGGAACTCGCCCTGCACGAAGTTCGACGCGCCGCCCGATGCGGTGCCCGTTATCAATTCGCCGTCCACGTAGGCGGTCTTGCCGTCCGCGATGTCCGCCGCGGTGGCGGTCGCGTCGGAGGTCTCCACGTACACCGCGTCCGTGTTGGTGCCCGTTATCTTGGCGGTGATGGACTGCACGCCCGTCCACGCCTTCTTGAGTAAGGTTATGTCCCGTTGCATCATTCCACCGCCAAGTTAGAGCCCGACTGCACGGCTTGCGGCATCTTCGCGTCTATGAGGTCGTTCAGCACCTTCGCGCTGATGACCCTCGGCGCGGTCGACGTGCCCGTCGATGCCTCGGCAGCCGTCATCTCGGGGATGGTGTAGCTGCCCGCCGACGTTGAGCCGTCCTCGGTGAGCGTGATCGTCGCGCCCGAGCCGGACAGCGCGTACGTGTGGCTGTCGCCACCGCCGCCTCCGCGTGACCCGCTCATGGCGGGCGGCACGTTCCATGCCTCCACCCTCGTGATGTAGATGCTCAACGTGGAGGTGGTGCCGCCGGAAAGGCCCGATGCGCCGTTAGCCCAGAACTCGTTGCGGTACGGCGTTATCGACGTGCCGCTGATGGTCACCGTCCTGCCTAAAACCTGCGTCGCGTCCGAGGCGTGGGGGTTCGCTATGACCAGCGATGCCCTCTTGCCGTCGGGTTGGTAGAGGTCGATGGTCGCGCACGCCTCGCTGTCGCTGCCCTTCTTGAAGTAGATGCGCATGTAGTCGAAGTTCGCGGCAGACTGGGACAGCGTTATGGTGCCCGTCGTGCCCGATGCGTCGTTGTAGAGCACCTTCGGGCTGCCGATGCCTCCGACCCTGCCGATGGCCGCGCAATGGCCGTTGGCTTGGATGAGCACCAAGACCCTGTCGCCGACCTCCGCGTCGCACAGCTTCGCGCAGCGGGTTGTGGTGGCGGAGGCGTTCAGCTTCACCTGATAGGAGCCGTCTTGGTTGACGCTCTCCACCGTACCGTATGCGGTGCTGTTCTTGGGTTCCTGTTTCGGGTAGAGCGTGTCGGCCAAGCGCTCAAGAGATACGCCCGTCATTCGCTCACCTCCCAGAGGATGCCGCCGTCAATTTCGGTTTGTATGGTCGGCGACACCAACCGCCTCGTCTCGGTCTCGCACTTGGTGGACGGTGCGAGGCTTACCCGCATGTTCGTCACGTTGCCGACCCAGTCGAACGCGCCGTACCTGACCTGTATCGCGTCGTTCGGGAGGATGGGCACGTATGGGTGCGAGAGCGACACGCGCTCGATCTCGCCGCTGTTGTCCAGCAATTTGTTGAGGGCGTATGCCTTCAGGTTGACAAGTTTCGACGCTCCGTCCGCGCCGTCCAACTCGCTGACCGATTCGTACAGCGTCAGCTCGCGGTTCCCCCTGTTATCGAGGGATGCCTTGGAGCCTGACATGTTCTTGGCGGTCGCCCATAGGGCGCAGGTGTCATCCTCGTAGTAAGCCCTCACCACGTTGGGCGTGCTCTGCCAGTCGTTCTCCGTGCTAACTTCGGGGTACATGATGCTGTTCTCGTCGTCCTCGAAGGTGGCCACGGGCGACCTGCTCGCTCCCGCCTTGCGCACTTGGCAGATGCCTCTCGCGTCGGGGCTTACCGCCATGTAGTCGGCGGAGGTTAGGAGCCAGTTCACGATGGTGAGGTAGCTGTCGTCGGGGTCGAAGGTGTGGTCGGCCGTCAGTGCGTAGGACGATTCCTCGCCCACGTTCACGCGCAGCCCGAGTCCTTCCATGAGGGCGACCGCCTTGGACACGGGCAGCTCCCCCGCGTTGACAGTGAACGGCATGCCGTACTTGCGGTCGTTCAATACCTTCAATACCGAGTAGCCGTCGGCGGTCCCAGACAACCTGTCCTCCACCTGCGTGACGGTCGAGAAGCCGATGAGGAAGGTGCCGAGCATGAACTCGGCGACCTCCCCGTCGTCGTCCTTGAATGAGTAGTAGATGCGGATGAGCGAGTCCTGCTCGGGGGCTTCCTGACCCATGAAGCTGAACGAGCACGTCGCCTTCAGGTCGGTGAACGCGCCGAGCTCTATCGACCCGCTCACCACGTCCCCGAGGTCGGTGCCCTCCTGCCATGTCTGCCAGTCAACCCGTCGGTAGGTGTAGGTCTCGTCCGCTCTGTTTCCTAGTAGGTTCACAGGCGCTCACCCGCGATTCGCGTGATGCCGAGCGAGGCACCGCCGTAGTAGCCTATCGCCGTGTAGGCGGGTGTGAGCGTCAGGTCGAAGTCGGCGTGGTACACCCAGCCGTCGCACGACTTGTAAACGCCGCGCCCGCCGTCCTCGATGAGTTGCACGAACGCGTCCACCTCCGCCTTGTCGATGAACATCCAAGACGGGGTTTCCGTGAGCGCGACCGCGTGCCCGTCGTAGCTGACTGGGTCTCTGCGTCCCGCGTAATACACCCTCGTCTTGGACGGTCGCGTTATCTGGATGCCGCCGTTCTCGGGGTTCCACTTCGCCTTGGCGGCGTTGTCGCCCCAGTAGACATACCAGTAGTCCGACTTGATGATGTTGTCCACGTAAACCGTGTTCACAGCCCCAGATGCCGCCTTGGTGGTCACAGCGTACTGGTAGGTCGTGTTCAACGGAGCGTAATTGTCCACGAAACCTGAACCGCTCGCACCGTCCGTTATCAAGGGGACGGGCGTGCCGCCCTGCACCCTCGCCACGCTGATGGACACAGCGGGAGCGTCCGCGCCCGTGTTGTCGACGGTTGCGTAGAGGGAGGCGGTGCCGTCGTCGTTCACCACTTGGAGCGTGCCGGCGGGAGGCTCCGTGTACACCACTTGGAAGGTGGCATTCGAGGAAGCCGTGAGGCCGCTCGATGAGCGTGCGGTCACCGTTACGGTGTACGATTCTCCGTTGGTCGGCAGGAACTCGTCAACGTCGATTGACGCTGTGATGGTCGCGGCAGGCGTAGCCGACTCCGAGTAGAGCTTGCGCCCTCCCTGCGTGAGCGTGACCGTAGCCGCCTGGCACGTCCCGCTCGCGTCGGTGTAGTTCGCCGACACGCTGATGGGCATGCCCGTGACGGTCGCGCCGGGCGATGTGATGTTGACCGTTGGCGCGGAGTACACCTTGAAGGAGAACGCCTGCGCGTAGGCTCCATACGAAGCGTCCGCGCCCTTCGTCCTCACCTTCCATGTGACGGTCGTGCCCGCGCTCCACGGGTTCGCCATCGTGTGGGATTGCTCGGTGGACTTCGTCACCGTCGTCCACGTGCTCCCGCCGTCGGTCGAGTACTGCAACTGCGCCGCCGTCTGGGCTGACCCGTCAGGCGCGTTGTGCCGCCACTGGAAGGTCACGCTGCCGCCCGTGGTCAATACCGCCGAGTTGGACGGCGAGATGAGCGTGGGCGGGTCTGGCGGGCATAGTGTGACGATGATGCCCGACTCAAGCCAGTCGGAAACTCCCGTCGAATTGTAGTTGCGCACCCTTATCTTGACCGTGCCAGATGCCGACACCTGGAACGCCGTCGTCGAGGGCGCGTCGGTCACGCTGCCCCAATTCGAGCCGCCGTCGGTGGAGATTTGGTACTGCACCTTGGTGGCAACGGGGGACGGGTTGTCGAGCGTCACATCGATGTTCGTGCCGCCCGCAGCAGCCGTCGATATGGACTTGGGCATCGATGGGGTCATGAGGATGACCGTCGCGCAGGTGTCGTATGCGCTGTACGATGCCAGGTAGTTGGAGCGGATTCGGAACTGGTAGGAGTGGTCGGCAGAGCACTCCGTCCACGTGTAGGTGGTGGCGGTGTTCCAAAGCACCGCGAACTGGCTCCACGAGCCGCCGTCGATTGAGACCTCCAGGCACATGGCGGAGTATTCGAGGGCTGGCGCGTTCCATTTGAGCGTGATGGAGTTGTCGCTGTTCCTAACCACGGGGTCGGAAGATGCCCATGTGACGGCGGGTGCCAGATGGGGCACCGTGTAGTCGATGTAGGAGCGGGCGGAGCCGCCCATCATGGACGCGGAGGTTCCGACCGACACCACCCTGTCCTGCGCAGCGCGTGCGAAGGAGTCGGTGATGTCGAACAGCGCCAAGTCTCCGTAGCCGCCGAACGTGCCCGAGCCAGTGACGGCGGGGCTGTAGTCGTGCCACGACCCCTCCCACCACTCGCCATCGGCGGTGGCGTTGGCGTTGAAGCCGTAGGGCGATGTCACGCCGCCGATGTGCGGTAGGTGCAGGCGGTCTCGCCGATGCTCCAGTCGCACTCGGTGTAGGAGTAGGCGGTAGCGCCCGATATGTTGAGGTTAGCCTCGTCGCGTCTCCAAGCCATCAGTAGCCTCCGTTCAGTGCGCGGGCGCGTCTGGCCTGCGCGACGAGGTTGTCGAGTGTCGTTGTGCTGTCGGCCGTGACGTTCATTGTGATGTATGTGTCGCCGCCATGCCCGCCGATCAAAGAGGCCACCGCGTCAGCGAAAGGCATCACGTTCGGCGTGGTGAGCGGCACGATCGCTTCCGCGCCAGCCTCGCCAGCGACGAAGAGTTGCGGAGCGTCGATGATGCCGCCCTTTGCGTAGTAGCTGACGTAGAAGTCGGGCACGCTCGGCGGGTCTGCGGAGAAAGCGCCGTCTACCCCGAAATGCGGGATGTCGATATGTGGGAACTCGAGGTCGAAGTCGAACAGGCCCTTGATGGTGTCTATGGCCGTCTCGATGGTCTCTACGATGCCGTCCCATACTTCCTTGGCGGTCTCCCATAGGGTGGTGAACCATCCTGCGAGGGTGCCTACGGCATCTATGACCGTGCCTATGACCGTGCCTACCGTCTCAAGGGCGGGAGTCACGAGCGTAGTGAAGATGTCCCACACGACGGTCAGCACGCCGCCCAGGTTCTCGAACGCTCCAGCATGCTCTTGCACGAAGCCCGTGATGGATTGGATCATTCCCGATAGCCATTCGAGCACGCCGGATGTGAACGGCTCGAAGGCCACCATGACGGAGTTCTTCAAGATCTGAAGAGACTCGTCCCAGTCCATGGTCTTCTCCATGGTGCCCATGATGCCGTCACCAGCTCCGAGCGCCGCGTTCTGGATGTCCTCCATGGAGAGAGCTCCGGATTGGAGAGCGCCGACGAACTGGGCCGCGCCCTTCGTTCCGAACACCTTCGAGGCGATGTCTATTGCCGATGCCGTGTCGCCTGCCGCGATGTAGTTCTGCATCTCGGCGATGACGCGCCTGTACGTGTCGGCCGCGTTCTCTCCAGGTTGCGACAGCGATACGAGGGCCTTGCTCATCTTCGACATGGTCCCGTTGGCATCCATGCCCGCCTTGTCGAGCAAGCCAGCCATGTTGGCGGTCTCCTCGAACGTGAACCCGAGGTTCTGCATCGTAGGGGCATTCGACTCCATGATGGCCGTGAGGTCGTTGAGGCCTATGCCAGTCGCCTGCCCGACGCTGAAGAGGTAGTCGAGCTTGCCGGCCGCTTCCTCGTTCGCCACGCCGAAGGCGTTGAACGCGCCCGTCAACGTGTCGAGGTTGACCTCCTTGCCGAGCATGTTGCCCGCGGCGATGACCTGTGCTCCGAACTCGTCCAGCACGTCGCCGCTCATGCCCAGCCTCGTGTTGAGGTTCTGCACCACATCCCCGACCTTCTCGAAGTCGGTGGGGACCGTCTTGCCTATGTTCATGGCGGATTGGCGCAAGCCCTCCAAGGCCTCGCCCGAAGCTCCCGTGCCGATGATGATGGAGTCCGTCATCTTGTCGAACTCCTCGCCCGTTCCGATGACGGCCTCGCCTATCTCCTTGGCTACGCCGAGCGCGGCGATGATGCCCGGCAGCTTCTTTATCATCGCGCCGAACTTGCCGTTGAACAGCCCGCCAGCTATGTCGCCAGCCTCGGCTCCCATGCTCCCGACATCGGAGCCGAACGACCCGTCCGGCTTCGCCTTGACGGTCAGATACGCTGTGCCGATGGTCTGCTCGTCTGCCATTCTGTCACCCCCTCGGCTTATTAAGCTCCGCGAGAAGCTCTTTCACTGTCATGCTCCTCGCGGGCAGTTTGTTCTTAGTGATGTAGGATGGACCGACCATCTGCGGCTTCTTGCCCCTCCCCTTCTTCCCGCTCAATCCGTAGATGAGCATGTTCAGGGAGTTGAGGATTGAGGCGAGCAGGATGTCGCGCAGCGTCCATGCCGCGTCCTGGTCATTGAGCCGCCTGATGTTGCAGTCGGAGGGGAGGTACGCCACGAGCGCAGCGATGTGCGCCGCGGAGTGCTCCCCCCTCATGGCTGCATCCAGGTCTATCCCGTAGTAGCGCTGGAGGTCCGCCCGCAGGGCGTTCTCATGATTGAACGCCTCCGCGAGCACCCCTAGTTTTTTGAAGTCGCCGCCTGGATTATCCTGTTGGCGATATTGAGCACGTCGGCGGCCTGCGCCGTGTCGCCGCCCAAATGCTCCACGATTGACTGCTCCGTCTGGTCGGTCATGTACTCGATTGCCTCGAACATGATGGCGATCTGCTCGTTGGAGCTCGCGCCGTCGGTCTTGCGGAGGAT
This sequence comes from Atopobiaceae bacterium, assembly GCA_017513965.1. Taxonomy (GTDB): domain Bacteria; phylum Actinomycetota; class Coriobacteriia; order Coriobacteriales; family Atopobiaceae; genus RUG440. The sequence goes on along the minus strand of JAFWMI010000104.1, from coordinate 8,608 downwards.
GCTGAACATGTGCCAGTCGGATGCCTTCGTTTGGTCGATCTCCACTTGGAGACCGTCGATTTCGACCTTCATTTACGCTCCAGTCGTGCCGGTTACGGACGTGTACTCGTGCATGTGCACGCCTGCGCTGTCGGGCAGGGAGTTGAAGGTGAGTTGGCGCATGTCGGACTGCGTGCCGTCGAGCGTCGCATCTCCGCGTGCGGTCAGTTGGAAGGTGCCGCAATAGCGCTTCACGATGCCCTCGCGCGGTGAGGTCTCGATGACGATGACCACCGGGTCGAGGGTTTCAGCGGTGTGCTTCGCGTAGATGGTGGAGCCTGCCACGGTGACGTTGGAGTCTCCCCATGTCAGCTTCGCCACGTCGGCGTTCGTCTGGATGGGCATGAATGCGACGGACTCGTAGTACTCGGTCTTGACGTTGTAAACCTTTGCGCGGCCCTCCCAGGCGATGAGGTCCTGCGAGTCTCCGTTCTCGGAGATGGTCACGCCAGCGTCGGACGTGAAGCCGAGCAGCTTGTAGGTGCCAGCCAAAGCGGTGGTCGCGTCGGTCGGGAGCGTGGTGCCCTGCGGTGCCACCCAGATCGCGCCCGTGACCTTCGCGGAGCCGACGCCGACTTCGGCGGTGTTCATTGTTGCCATATATGGCCTCCTAATCAGTTAACTGCGCCGTGCAGTTCAAAACGAGTTGATAGCGCGGCAGCCTTGTCGATTCGTCGTAGAACGGGTAGAGACCGTCTACGGTTATGTGTGCCACGCCCGCTGGGCGCGACAAGAAAAGGGCGTTCCTGATGCTCAATGCCATCTCCTCCGCCCGGGGCGCGGTCTGCGCCCATGTTTGTATGGCCACCGTCGGGTGGTCGATGAGGTCGGCCACGATGCCGCCTGTGCGCTCGATGGTCACGAACTCGCTGCCGCTCTCTGGCGGGTATGTAGAGGCGGCGTAGCCGCTGTCAGCGAGCCATTCCACGAACGATTGCTCTACCGAATAGGGCATGGCCCCTCCTATCTGACCGATTTGAGCAGCGTGTTGTGCTCCATGTTGTCCTTCATCGCCGCGTAATTCGCGGTGTAGACGATTCCGACTTCCGTCTTGCCCATGCGCCTCACGTCGCCCTTGTACGACGGTTGTGTGTCGCCTTTGAGCTCGTGGGCCTCGCGGTCGTAATAGCGTCCAGTCCTGAAACCGGATGAGAGGGCGTTCGCACGCGACGTTATCGCGTTGACCGCCTCGTTTAGAGCCGACTCGGTGCCCTCCGCGTCCTGGACGGCCATGTACAGCTTCTCCTCGTCGATGTCTATCTCGACGCTAGCCATGGGCGGCCTCCACCTCCACGGGCGTGTGCCATCTCGTCGGCGTGTTCGCGTCGATGTAGGGGCGCGGGTCGCCTATCACGCGGTAGTCCCCCGCCCAAGGGGCTGGAAGGGTGACGATGCACCCCTCCAATGACCCTGTGAACGTCTTGGGGAAATGGAGCGTGTACGCGACCGTGACACCCTCTGGTCTCGACGCTCCGAGGTCTTGCGTGGCACCCGGGGCGACGAGCACGTCATCGACGGTTTCGGACGTGTAGGCGTATGTGGCGTTGCCGAAGCGGTCGGGCTGCCCTTGCACTGGCGACTTGACCGTCACCTGCACCCCTAGCATGGCCCGACCTTCGGTCGGATGCTGCCGATGTATCCTTGGGTAACGCCCAGAAGGCGCTTCTCCATCTTCGTCAGGTACATGTCCCCTGACGGGTTGGCGAACGTCCAGCTCTGCGTGTAGGGGCCAGCTGTCATGGAGCCCTGCGACATGCCGACAGCGTCGGCAGACGAGGACATTGCGCGGATGACCATGTTGCACGAGACGATGCGGAGGTTCGCCGCCACGTTGGGGTCTGACGAGTCGAACACGGCGAGGGTGTCGAGGATGGCCGCCGCGTCATCGAGGAGCGTTGCCGCCTTCGCCGATTCGGAGGTCGTGAGCGTGTGCCAGCGTGCCTCTATATCGGATACGGTCGCGTATGCCATCTTTTACCCCCTAAAGAATTACGCGCCAGTCTGGCCGGATGCAGCGACCTGGAAGAATGCGTCGTCGTCGGCGCAGACGAAGCCCATCTCGGCCTCGACCAGGATGGCGAGCATATTCCTCTGCCAAACGTTGATTTGAGCGGAGCCGTCGTTGACGGTGGCGGAGTCGCTGATCTTGATGTTGATGCCGTCCACGATGCCGTACTTGCACTTCGACCAGTCGCCCGCGATGATGCCGTTGATGGCTGCGCAGGGGACTACGTCGGCACCGTAGATGCGACCAAGGCGGCCGCTCTCGATGCTCTCGGCGAACAGCGGCATGCCGAGTCCGTTTACGGCGGTGATGAGCTCAGCCTCACCGGCGGGGCCGGCGGCGATGCCCGTCATGCGGTAGCCGTCGGCTGCGATTGCCTGCATGCCGGTCGGGATGTCGGCGACGGTCTGGGCACCGACGAGGGAGTCGAAGCCCGTGAGGGCTACCTCGGTCAGGGCCTGCTTGTCGAACGCCTTGGCGATAGCGCCGGGGAGGCGCTGGAGCAGCGCGTCATACAGGCGCGGGAGGTCGCGGCGGAACTCCTCGCTGACGAGCTCGATGACGGCGAACTTCTTCGGCACCATGTTCTTGGTGCTGAAGGTGGAGTTGCTGACGGGCTTCTCGGCAGCCTCGTTCACGATGCTGACCGTCGGATCGCCCGTGATGACGGGGATGGCGAGGCCTGCGCCGGGCAGGTAGACGCGCTCGGCGAGCTTCATGATCGCGGACTCGGCGATTGCGCCCTGGAAGATCTCATCGGACAGCTCCTTCGGCAGGGTGATGCCGGAGGTGCCGCGATAGATGTCATGGGAAGTGGTGTCAAGAGCCATTTCGGTTCTCCTATCTGTTCAATTGCTTCTCTGCGAACTGCGCGAAAACGTCGCGGGTGGACGGCTTCGCGCCTTCCTTCACGATGCGCGTGAACGCGGGAGCCGCTGACGGGATGGGCACTTGCGAGGCCTTGTACGCCTTGCAGAAGTCCTCCATCTTGTCGGCTGCGATGAACTCCAAGAGGTCGAGCGGCACGGCTTCCCTCGCCGACCATTCCCTCGCAGCGGTCAGGCGCTCCTGCTCCGCCTTGATGGCGGCCAGTTCCTGCTCGGCCTTCTCGGCACGGGCGTTCGCCTTCTCCTGCTCGGTCATCTGCGCCTCTTTGAGCTTCGCAAGCTCCTCCTCGGCGGCCTTGCCCTTCTTGGCAAGGTTCTCCCACTTACGCGCCTCGGCTTTCCAATCGGTGCGCGGCTTCTCCTCGCCCTGCGGCTCCGGTTGGGCTTGCGCCTCTTGGACTTGTTCGTCTGCCATGTGACAAACTCCTCTCTGCCCCTGCGGGCATGAAAAAGGCACCCCTGCGGGTGCCTGTGGTGCGTCCTGCGACCCCTTCCCATGCGGTCTGGGGTTCGCGGACGTTCGGACTATCTACTCGCCTGGAATGGCGTTTAGACCGTTTGTATGCGCCTGAACAGGTGGCCGCATGCCACCCGCGTGTCGGCGTGCATCTTTATCCTCTCCGCTCCGCACCTCTCGCAGAAGTACAAGTCCTCGGAGAGCATGGAGCGCTTGGGGTCGCGGTAGTTGACCCAGTCGTACCACGGGTACTGTATCCGCTCGAACACGTGCCGCTTGATGAGGATGCACCCCATACCGCCGCCGTGTATCCTTATGACGGTGTTGCCCTTCGCAAGCTCCTCGCGCAGTTCGTTTCCGTCCCATTGCGTCATGTAGTTGAACTCGCCGACCTTGCACAGGTTCGTCGTGATCGTCTCGTCGTTCTCCCTGTTGCGGTGCGCGTAGTATCCGCTCACCACGTCGAGGTCATCCTCCAATAGGTTGACGAGAGCGTCCTTGGGAGGGGTCACGTCGTTGTCGATGAGCATCAGGTGCGTGTAGTCGCCAGCCAGCATGGTCAGGACGCACTTGTTCCGCGCCGTCGCCACGTCGTAGCCGCGTATGAACTCGAAGTCCGTGGGGCACGGCTTCTCCATGTCGTAGATGGCCTTGAACGTGTCAGGCGTGATGTTCTCATACGTCGGCACGCATATCAGGACGTGCGGCATGCAAGCACCTCTTCCCATGTCATGTTCCTGTACTTCACGGGCTCCGGCTCGTAGAGCCATTGACCCCTCGGTATGCCAGCGAAGTGCTTTATCACGCACTCGCCTTTGTTCTTGTTCGTGAAGAAGTTGGCGTTGTACTTTGCGGGCATGGGCTGTATGCGGCCTTGGCACAGGTAGTTGCCAACGTCCTGCTCTACCCATCGGAAGTACCTGCGGTTGAGCACGTCGATGCACTCGTCGGCCTTGCCGTCGCGCAGCCTGTCGAGGTTGTAGAGCACCACGCCGAAGTTGGTGTACTGCAAGCCCTCGTTCGTGCGGTGCCATTCCTCGCTTGCCGACAGGTAGCAGCCGTCAAGGGGGATGTCCCACACATCGGAGCAATCCGCCACGGCGATGGTGTCGGCGTCGAGCGACAGCACCTTGTCGACGTCGAGCACATGGCACAGCGCGATGCGCATCATGGCCATGTAGGTGTACTGCGAGGTCATGTTGGGGCCGCCCGGCTTGAAGAACGTTTGCCCCGACATGTTGATGGTATGCACCATGTCGGGCAGCTCATAGGGGAATACGTCGTCCTCGATGATGAGGTGCACCAAGTCCACGTCGGAGTTGGCGATGAGCGACTTCGCGGCCGTCATCATGTCGTCGTATATATCGCGTGTCCCGCAATACGCCGCGTGCTTCATGTCGGCTCCTTAATGTCAGGTTATCCCCTGCTGCTCCCTCATCACCATGAGGATTGCGTTCGTGCTCTTGAAGTCCTTGCCCTTCAGTTCCCTCTGCCTGTCAATTCGCTCTTTCAGGTCGTCGGATATGTCGCCGCTCCTGTACGCCTTTGCGGCCTGATCGTACCTGCTCTCGTAGACCCTCGGGTCGTACCCTTGGATTGTCGCGCCGTTGAACACGGGAGTAGCCGTGCACGAGCAGTTGTCATGGCTCTCGACGGCATCCTCGTCCGCGTAGGTGTAACCAAGACCAGCACGCATCTGGCAGAACGCGCATGCGTCGTCCGTCGGGACGATCGCGTACCTCGGCTTCGACGGGTCGCGCTTGCAGTTCCATCTGATGCAATGGTCTGCCGCGTTCTTTATGTCGCGACCAACCACGTCGCCTATCAGCTTGGAGAGCGGTGCCGTGGCTCGTCCAGACGATACCTCGTTGAATATCGCCGTGGCCGCCGCGGCCGTCTTGCCCGGGTCGTACCCGGAGTCCATGACCGCCGTGTACCTCGACTTGACGCTTGATGCGGAGCGGATTGAGTTGTAGTAGTTGGCCGTGAGGGCGGCCGACATCTCCGTGTACGCCGTCGCTATCCTCACCGCGACGTCAACCACCTCTTCGGCTTCCATGCCGTCGATGATGTTGTCTGCGGCCATGATGGCGGCTGACTTGCTCAACTTCGATATGATCTGCGACTGCTGCCTGACCGCCTTGCCGCTAACCTTCATCTGCCATCGCCGCGACTAGTTGCATGCCGATGTTCGCTGCCACCTCGGTCTGCACCTTGCGGCGCATGTCCTCCGAGAAGCCGACCTGCTCCCAGAAGGTGTCGGTGCCCGCGAAGCCGGGGACGCTCGCCGCCAGCTTAACCATCGCGTCGGTCTGGGACACGATGGACGGCATGGCGGGGTTGGCGAAGTTTACCGTAAAGTCCGCGTAACGCGCTTCGAGGTCGGCCAATGGAACGTCGTGCTCCGCCGCCATCGCCATGAGGGCGAGCATGCGGAGCGAGTCACGCGCCCCGTCGTTGAAGTCCTCGCACTCGATAATCAAAGGTTCGTTCGCCGCGTAGATGGCCTCTGCGCTCGCGGGCTGGTCGTGGATGACACCCAACTGCGAGATGGGAACGTTGGTCTCCCCGCTGAAACGCGCCGCGAGGCTGCGCATGTACTCCGTGTGGGGTTGCATGCTACCCTGCGACAGTTGCCCGTATTGCGGCAGGTCGCCGTTCTCGTCCCTGCCGACCGCGAAGATGTTGCCGATGTAGGCTTCCCACTTCGTGGTCTGCTCGAACGCCTCCCTGTCAGCGCCCAGAAGGTACTTCTGCGGGGAGGTGAAGAACTCCGCGCTGATCTCGGTGCGCAGCGCCTCGCGCACGGCGCTGTCCGTGATAGACATGACGGCGCGGGTGATGCGGGACTGCCCGAACGGCTTGCGGAAGGTCGGACGGTATGCGAAGGACACAATCGTCGGACGGCCCATCGAGATGGGCTGGTAGCCCCACTCCCAGATGCCGTTCTTGGTGTCCCATGCCTTGATGACCACGTCCGTGGCGTAGAGGGTGATTGCGCTCGGTTGCCAGTCCTCGAAAGCGTCGATGGTGATGCCGTATGCGATGCGCCCCGCCGCGTCGTCCCAACGGGCGGCGGCGTTCTCAGCCGACCAGAAGTCGATGCGGGCGCTGTCCTCCATGTTCACCGTGGCGAAGCAACAGGAGTGGATGAGCGCCGACTCCGTAGCCTGGCGGAACTTCACGTTCAGCCTCGAACGGGCGGAGAGCGCGTCCAGCTCTGCCTGGACTTCGGGGTCTGGCGACTTGAAGCCGTCGAAGCGGCACCTGACCGCCATGGAATCGACGGCCTTCTGCGGCCATCCCACCACGGTCTCGACCGAGAGCAGCGATGGCGGGATGGAGATGCCGAAGTCCTTGAGGACGTTCTTGCCGTTGTAGTAGCGGTACTTGAGCATGTTGCGCGTGAGCTTGCCCGCCCACAGGCCGAGGCAGTCCTCGATCATGTCGCGGTACTCCTGCGGCATGTCGGCGTTGATGTCCACGTCGCCGTAGACGACCACCTTGCGCCACGTGTCCGGCTGCGGGTTGTCGTTCACCTTGCGTCCGCCGAGTCCGTTGGGGTATGTTCTAGGGGTTTCCATCAGAAAACGACCGCCTTTCTGCCGGGTTTGCGCTTCGTTATCATGGCTTCTCTGTATGCTAATGCGCAGGCCTCGATGAGCGATGCGTCGGCCTCCTCCGTCGATGCGAAGCCGAATCCGCCGTTCTGCCCTATCCTGCGCCGTATAGTTTTCGTGGCCGAATCATCGAGGGCGGGCTGACCGTAGTGGCACACCTCCCGCGTCTTGATTGCGTTCACGAGTGCGGAGTTGGATGCTATCACGTCCGAGGTGTTGGGGCGCTTGATGACTTTCCGTGGAACGCCTAGGTCGAGCAATATGTCGTTCAATGCCTGCGCGTTGGACTGGCCGTCGATGACGATCTGCGCCGCCTTATCCTTGCGTTGGACGAGGTTGTCCGCGAACCATGAAAGCCCGCCGTTCATGGAGCGGCAGTCCACCACGAAGATGAACGGCACGTCGTTCTTGTAGCACGCCGCCAATGTTCCCACCGACCCGTCGGGCGAGAACTTGACCGCGTAGACGACCGTCCCTTCCTTGGAGGGGTTGGCTGTCTTGCATGCGTCCCAGTCCGATTTCCCGATGACGTGGTCGCGCTGCTCCATCGTCGTTTTAGACCACCATCCCAAACGCTCGCGGGCGAATGTGTCCGCGTCCATCTGCTCGCACTCCGCCTCGACGGTCGATTCCTGGATGAGGATGCCCAACGAGGGGTTGGTGGCGTACCACCTCTCCTTGTCCTTGACATCGCCTATCTCGTCCACCGACCACTCGCACCACGCCATGCGCTCGGTGTTTCCTCCAAGCGCACGCTTGCGTATGTCGCGGAACACGCCGCAGTCCGACTTCGCCGTCGGCGGCGTCGATATGTAGACCACCTGCGGGTTGAGGCTTGCGGAGATGGCTGGGAGGAAGGATGCCTGGCTGTCAGCGTCGAGCTCCAACGCCTCGTCGAATATGAGGAGGTCGCCGTGCTGTCCGCGCCCGCCGTTCCTAGTGCGTGCGAGGAACTTGATGCGCCCGCCGTTGTTGAGGATGACCTGCTCCCTGCCTAATGCCGTCTTGATGTCCTTCACGTACTTCTTGAGCGCTTTGCGGTCGAAGAAGTTGGCGATGGACTCGAACGTCTCCGTGGACGTTTTCTGCAAGTGGGAGGTGTAGATGATCTCCTCGCCGTGGGCTATCATGCCGTAGGTACAGCGCGGAACAACAACGCCGAGCGTCTTGCCGTTCTGGCGCGGGATGGATGCCCCGCATGTCTGCGCCGCCCATCGGTTGAAGCGGTTGCGACCAAGCCAGCCTTTGAGGATGCGGTCTTGCCATTCGAGGAGGTTGAGCTTGCCGACGGCGTTGATGTCATGGCAGTCCTCCCACTCGCTGACCTCGTATGCGGGCTCAATGAGCCGCGTCGGCTCTTGATTGCCGCGCTTCGAGTATGCGGGCGATCTCGTCGATGTCTCCGTCATCCTTCTCCAGTTCGTCGATGTCGCGCAGGGTCTCGCGGTACTGCCGGGCGATTGACGCGATGGAGCGCGGGTCTGCTTCGTCAAGTGCCGTGCGAAGCTCGCGTTCCAACTGCTTCAATTTCTCGAGTCTGCCCATGTCAGCCTTTCAAAATAATCCCTGTGTGTAAAGAAGCGCTAGATCGGAAGAGCGT
>JAFWMI010000103.1 GCA_017513965.1 Atopobiaceae bacterium | reverse complement strand
TCCCATCTTCGACTTCCTGGCCACGGCCGCAACGCAGGCGAACCTTGTCGAACTGAACCCCGCCTTTGCCGAGGTGCACACCGGCATGCCCGTGGAGCTGATCAAGCGTCTGTGGAGCTATTTGCTGGAGCACTACTTCGCGCACAAGGACGCTCACGAGGTTGCGCGCATCGACCAGCAGGTGCGACTCTTCTCCAAGCTCAAGGTAGCCTGTGCGCCCATGTTGGCGCACAATGCCCCGATCGAAATCGTGGAGAGCAGCGTGGCAGATGCCAAGCAGAACTTCCTCCCGCACGCGCAAGACCTCATTGGCTCCGTGGACTGGTAACGAGGGGAGTTTTCTGATGACGCATCTTGCTATGCGTGACGATCCGAGCGCAGCCGAGGAGGTGGAGATGGTGGCACGGAGACGCACCTACCCCCTCACTGAGTTTCAGCGCAGCATGCTGGAGGTGCAACTCTGCCAGCCCAATGCATGCGTGGTCAACCTTCCCTTGGTTTGTTCCATGCCTCGCGAGGCCATTGACGTGGAACGACTGGTGCAGGCCATGCGGCAGGCGGTGGACCATCACCCCGTGTTCCGCACGATACTCGAGTTCGATGGGCAGGGATGTATTGTGCAGCGCTACGATGCCTCTTTGCCCTACGAGATACCCGTTGCCGAGGTAACCGACGAGGAGTTTGATGCGCTGCGCGGGAGTCTCAACAGGCCGATGCGCCTTTTGGGCGCATCGCTCGTGGATCTGCGCTTGTATGTTGCGCAGACCAACGTCCATTTGGTGCTTGTCGCACATCATGCCGCGGTTGAGGGCACGACGCTCAACGTGCTGCTCGAGAGCGTCGTTCGTGGCTACGAGGGGAATGCAGAGCTTGCGCCGGATGCCGTTTTTAGCTTTTTGGACGAGGTAAGCAAGAAGGCAGAGACTGCCGCCTATGCGGAGGCCCGCGCGTACTTCGAGTGCGAGTACGGGCAAACCAAGTGGTGCACAAACCTCAAGCCCGACTATGCTTCCAACGATTTGAGTTCGGCCAACTTCATGCTGCCCACCCCCGTAACCTCCAAGGTCCTGCGGCGTGTTCGTGAACGCCTTGGCATCTCGCCCAACGAGTTTAGCGCCTTGGCGGCACTCATGGCACTCGCCGAGGTTGAGGGCGAGCCTAACGTGCGACTCGACTGGGTGTATCAGAATCGCGCTAACCCCACGTACCGCGATGCGGCTGGCATGCTCATAAGCCTGCTGCCCCTTGGGGCAACTGTGGGAGACGACCTCTCCAAGATGGCCGCCCAAGTGCACGAGCGCTCTCGCGCGGCGCGACCGCATAGCTCTTACGAGTGGTGCCTCGCACATGAGAAGCTCTATGAAAGCGACGCGCTCTTCTTGGTGTACGAAGGCTCGATACTGCAACTCGATGTTATGAAGCGGTTGCATGCGCAACGGCGTACGTTGCCTTCTCCCACGCATACGGTCATGCGGCGCACGAGCCTGCAGGTGAGCCTGTTCGAGCAAGGAATGCTGTTTAAGTTCATATACGCGTGCAACCTGTACGACGAGTCACACATCCTCGCGTTCAAGGACGCGCTCAAGCGAAGCATCGACCGACTGGTCCAGTTCTAAGGAGTGTGTATCATGAAGCGAGTCGTCTTGTACTCAAGCAACTCAAAGCGTCGAGACGCCAGCAGCAACTGCACGGTGTTTCCGCGTTGGGCCGAGCAATGGGATGAGGTTGCAAGCCGTCATCCCAACTGCGAGCTGTATTTGGTGGTGCAGCTCAATGGCAGGTACTTTTTGGACATATACGACGGCGAGCTGGTGTGTGACCCCAAGCGCGTGCATGTGGTGGTTTTGCCCATGGAGGCCAAGCACGCGGAGTTTGTGGAAGCCGTCGCGCGACTCAAGCCCGATGTGGCGGTGGCCATTCCGGGACCGGTCTCGGGCTACGACTGGAACGGTCTGCGCGACGCCACCATTGCCGAGGCACTTCGGCAGCGCGGTATAGAGACCATTTGCTACACGCCCAAGACGGCCATGGACTGCTTTGACAAGTGGCGCACGCATGAGGTGCTTAAGGCGGAAGGCTTCCGCGTGGCGGACGCCTTTTATGTGCATCATGAGCTCTTTACCACCAACAAGTTGGGCGATGCCTGCACGGGCAACGTATATCAGGAGTACGTACTGTGGGAAGTGCAGAACATGGAGATGCCCGTGGTAATAAAGAGCACGACGGGATCCTCGTCCATGGGCATTTACATTGCGCAAAACTTCGAGGACGCCCGCGACTATCTACTCTCGGACAAACTCGTGGAGGACGTCGTCATCGAGCAGTTCCTCAACGGCGTGGAATATAGCACCGAGGTACATGGCTGCGCGGGCAACTACGTCGTCTCATACCCATACCTTGAGTTTAGCAGCACGCCGAGCGAGCTTAAGGATCCATTGGGAACTGACATGCTCAAAATTGGCCCCATCGTGGACCCCAACCTGCACGTAGAGGAGTTGCGTGCCGAGCTTGCGCGCATGGCTGAGGTTATGGGATTTGCCGGCATCATGAACGTGGACCTGGTGCTGGTGGAGGGCGTTTGGTACATCCTGGAGATCAACAACCGTTGGTCGGGCATTACGACGTTGGTTACTGCTTCGCAGGGGCGACTCCCTTACGACGTGTATGTGGACCAGGCGATTCCGCCCAAGAAGGACTACGGCGACCGCTCCAATCTTACCTATGCCTGCCAATTCAAGATGCGCGAGGGTAACCTGGATGCGCTTGCGCGCATTGCAGACGAGCCGTCCATAACGAGCATCATCCAATACGAGGTGCGCATGCCCAACCGCGAGCCCTTCGTGTTTAGTGACGCAGTGATGGGCGGCTTTGCATCCATAGATGAGCTTCTGGACGGATTCGACGCGCTGCAGCGGGTGTACCCCGCACAGATTCCCGCGCAACTTGCAAAGGCGCTGCGAGAACGGGTGGACGCATGACGCCGGTGCGCAGAATATGTATGCCGCACTTGCACAACCTGCGCGACCTCGGCGGATACCAAGCTGCAGAGGGGCGCGTAACGGTGTGGGGCAGACTCTATAGGAGCGACTGCCCCGCTCGTGCCACGAGTTCGGAATGGGGTGCCTTGCGCGAGCTGGGCGTAACGACGCTCGTTGATCTGCGCAGTAGCGCAGAGTGTCTAAGCAAGCCCGTGGACGCACCCGAGTACATGGCCTATCACCATTGTCCGCTGCTGGGCGAGCAGGTGGATGACGGCGGTGCCAACGCCGCCTCGCGCGCATACATGAAAAGCATGAGCCTGGACTACGCAGAGATGATGGAACGTTCGTTTGGCGGTGCGGCACACGTGTTGCACGTCGTCTTGGAAGCTTTGCGCGACGGCGGTGGGGTGGACTTCTTCTGCACGGCGGGCAAGGACCGCACGGGCATGATTGCGGCGAGCATACTGTACCTCTGCAGGGTGAGCGACGACGATATCGTGGCAGACTACTGCCTTACCGAAATATATAACGCCGACGTCGTTGCTAAGCAAATTGCTGCGATGCCCGAGGAGGTCAAGCGGCGTCTTCCCCCTGGCCGGCTCGAGCTTGCCTCGGCCTCAAGACCCCAAACCATGCGCGACTTCCTTGCATGGGCCCACGAGCGCGACCTCGCATCGCTGCTCGAAGCGCACGGGTTCAACCGTGCCGTGCAGGACGAGCTAAGAGACCTGCTCACGAATATGGCGTCGTAGCCAAATCGCAAAAGTTTGCCTACGACGCCAACAACAACCTATGGACGGCCGCGTCAATCACGCGGCCGTCTCCTTAAACAAAGCGTGCGAGCTGGCTGAAGCCAGCCAACTCGAACATGGCCATCACATCGGTGGGTACGTTCATGATGGTGAGATGACCATCTGTCTTGCGATTTGCGGCAACGAGCTGACGCAGGCCCGCAGATGAGATGTACTCAAGCTCGGCAAAGTCCATCACGATCTCCTTGACGCTGCTGTCGAGTTCCTCGAGGGCTTTCGCGAGCTCTGGAGCTGTTTTGGCGTTCAGCCAACCGACGATGGCGATAGTTGCCTTGGCGCCGTCGATTGTGGTGGTAAGAGTCATGGTTACTCCTTCGTTCTTTGCTATTCCGCCTCGAAGAAACCGAGTTCGTCGAGTTTTGAAATGGCACTCTGCAAATAAGCGTCATCGATAATAGGCCATTTCCAGCCCAAACGGTAGAGTGCGCGCGTGGTAAAGCTGTTTTCGTATCCGAGGTAGCAGGCGCTTTGCGTGTTGTGACTGGCATAGGCAATAAGGCCACTCACGGCATCCGACTCCTCGTGAAGAGCGCTGTATTCGGAAAGCATATGCGCAAAGTAATCGTCCCTCACAATGCGAATGCCAAAACCGTGGGCGCGCATGGCGTAGATAACGTCAGCTAGTTGTACGTTATGGTTGTTGCAGGCATGGAAAACCGTAAAACGCGAGGATGCTCCGCCCAGTCGCAAAACGGCCGATGCCACACAATCGATAGGCGAGAACTCCTGCTCTTGATCCATAAGACCAATGGGGAAGCCACCCACGGTTGCGTATCCGCGCATCGTGCGCAAAAAGCCGTTGGTTACGGAGTTAATCTGAAACTCACCATCGGAGACACGACTCATGAGGTTGCCTACGCGAATGACCTTGCCCTCTATGCGCCCATCGGCTATGGCCTGTAGCACGGTTCGCTCCGAGAGGAATTTGCTGCGCACGTACGCATTGTTGATCTGTTGGCCATAGAAGAGTTCGGCCTCCGTAAGGCGGTGGGAGGGATTCGGGCTGCCGTTCATGCTTTCCCCCGCCGTAGAGATGGTAGAAATGTGCACGAGGCGCCTGCGACCGTGGGAACAGAGGTTCACGAGCTGCTGCACGCCCTGCACGTTGGCACGATCCAGCTCGTCACCGGCGGCAAAATGCTTTACGCAGGCCGCACAGTTTACGAGCGTGCGGAATGGGATGCGGTCAAGCGCCGCCACGTCGTTGGGGTTGGAGATGTCGGCATCGATGCACATTATGCGCTCGCCAAAGTACTCGGTGTAGGGCCGCTCAAAATAGTACATGAGCAGGTTTGCGAGACGATGCTCGGGACTCTGGAAGCTGCCTTTGCGCACAAGACACCAAATGCGGCCCTCATGGTGGTTCAGATAGTCGTGCAAAACGTGAATGCCGAGGAAGCCCGTGGCACCGGTGAGCAGTACCTCGCCCAGTCCTTCGTCTGCCACATCATCGACGTTTGCCGAGACGTTGTTTGCAAGCAATGCGTTTATTGAGGAATAGTCGTATGCGTCTGGCGTCGTCATCTCGTTTATGTGAGCAGACGTGCCCTGTGGGGCTGCAAAGGTGGTGGTCTCCTTCGTCGTATGGGTGGTTTCGCTTCCGTCTGTGACGGAGGTGCCGGCTGCAGCAGGAGCCTCGTCCGCCGTCGCGTTAGGTGCGCTTTGCTGCACTACGGCTGCAAGACTACGCACGCAACGATGCTCAAAGAGGTCGGCGTACACGATGGGCAGATGCTCGTTAAAGCACATGACGGCCACCTTGCTTGCCGAGAGCGACGTTCCTCCCAGCTCGAAGAAGTCGGCGTCGATCCCCACATGCTCGCGGCCAAGTGCCTTTTGGAACATCTCGCAGAGCTGCTGTTCAAGCTCGGTGGTCGGTGCCACGTAGGCGCTTTCGCTTGCAGATCCCTGCTCGGGTGCGGGCAACGCACGGCGGTCGATCTTTCCGCCGGAGGTAACGGGCATGGCGTCCAGATGCACAAAGAAGCTTGGCATCATGTAGTCGGGAATGAGCGGCGCCAAGAAGTCATGCCATTCGGCATCGGTAGCCACAAGGCCCGTCCAGTAGGCCACGATGTGGGTGGTGCCGCCCAGGTCGGAGGCGATGACGGCCACCTCGTCCACACCTTCGTGCGTGAGCATGGCACCCTCTATCTCGCCAAGCTCCACCCGATAGCCGCGAATCTTCACCTGGTTGTCGATGCGACCTATGTAGAGCAAGTTGCCATCGCCCTGCATGCTCACTTGGTCGCCCGTGCGATACATCCTATGCTCGTCCTCACAGGTGGCGAAGGGGTTCTCAACAAAGGCATCTGCGGTCTTCTGTGGTAGTTTGTGATAGCCGCGTGCGATCTGGCGTCCCGCATGCACAAGCTCGCCAGGTACGCCAACAGGAACGCGCTGCATCTTCTCGTCCACCACGTAGCTTCGCACGTTGAGCACGGATTTGCCAATGGGAATGTTGTCCAAGGGCTTGTCTACTATGAAGGTGGTGGACTCCACGGTGTTCTCCGTGGGGCCGTAGCCGTTTACCACCACATAGGGACGATCATAGAAGCGCTTGAACTTTTCGCCGCCAAGGAAGATCATGCGCAGGGCGCAGTCGCCCTCAAGCTGGTCGAGCACAAGCTCGCCCATCTGCGTGGGCATGGTGGAGATGGTGATGGGTTCGCGCTGGAATGTTTGGCACACGGCGACGGCGTTTTGGCGCACCTCAGCGGGGAAGACATAGAGACAGGCGCCCACGGTAAGCGGCACGAAGAGGTCGTGAACCGAGGCATCGAAGCAGAAGCTCGAGAATTCGCCGTACACGTCGTCCGGTGTGGGCTTTTCAAAAACGTGAAGGTGTTCGATGAGGTTCATGAGGTTGCGATGCTCGAGCATCACGCCTTTGGGCTTGCCCGTGGAGCCGGAGGTGTAGATCATGTAGGCCACGTTGTGCGGGGCGGGGCGCCACGACTCTAGCTCAGACGCCGTGGCCGGTGAGACGGGCAGGTTCGCGACATTGGCCAGGTCCACGCGGTTGCCAGTAAAGCCCTGCACCAGATCGGCATACTCGGGCATGAGCAGCAGATGGCGGGCACCGCTGTTTTGCAGCATATACTCCAAGCGGTCGGCAGGATAGTCCGGGTCCATGGGCACGTAGGCCCCGCCAGCGCGCATGACGCCCACCACACCCACCATGAACTCCTTCGTACGACCGGCGAGCACGCAGGCATACTGCTCGGGCCCAAAGCCGGTTTGGCGCAGGGCCGCCGCGACCGCCGCAGAGGCGACGTCGAGTTCGGCATAGGTGAGTTGGCTCTTGCTGTCGCGTACGGCAATACGCTCGGGATGAGCCGCCACGGCCTCGGCAAACAGTTCGACGAAGGTCTTGCCAGCGTGGGCGGGCACGTTTACCATGTGCGGGGCCTCGTCAAAGAGCAGCTGCAGGTCGACGGGATCGCGTCCCTCCACAAACTGACTGAGCGCAAGCTCGAGGTTGTCTATGAACCAGCCCATCGTGGCCTTGTCGTAGAGGTCGGCGCGATACTGCAGGTCGTAGATATGGGCATCGCCATCCGTCGCAACAGAGAGACTCAGTGGCTCCTTGGCGGCGTCGAGGTCGAGCAGTATGAGCTCGGCAGGTTCGCCGCAGAACTCGTGCATGTTGAAGTTCGAGCCCTGGTATGCCAGCATCATGGTGGGGGCAACGCCGTAGGCGCGACTAACCTCGGCAAACGGATACACGTCGTGGTCCATGCAACCCATGAGCAGATCGCGCACGGCAGCGAAGTAGTCTTTTGAGGGAAGTTTCGTGTTTACGCGCACGGGTAACGTCTTTACGAACATGCCGGCCGCGCGAGCAAGCCGCGCCTCGTTGCGCCCGTGGTAGATGGTTGCGAAGGTGGCCTCGTGCTGGAAGTTGTAACGTGCGAGCACCGCGCCAAACGCACCAACAAAGAACGCGTTGGGCGTTATGCCAAGCTCCTTGCACCGCATCTCTACGGCCGCAGGGCCTACTGCCGTACTCGTGCGGAGCAAAGAGGTGCAGCGGGCAGGCGGCTGCTCGTGGTCGTGCGTGAGGTCGGTCGTGGGCATGCAATTGGTAAACTGCTTGCGGTAGAAGTCCTCGGCCTTGCCATAGGCATCGCTTTTGCGCATGTCCTGCTCGGCCAGCGCGGCGTCCAGCAGGCTATAGGTCTCTGGCTCCAGCGCCTCGCCTGCATAGGCCCGGTTTATGTCGTCCAAAAGCACCGAGAGCGAGGTGCCGTCGGCCACGATGTGATGGGCATCGACGAAGAGGAACGTGCCATCCTGCGTAGCATGGATTTCCACGCGGAAGAGGCGACCACCCAAGAGGTCAAACGGGCGGACGAGCGACGCCTTGTTGAGTCCCTCCATAATGGCAGGGGCAAACGGTTTGCTCTCGTTTGCAAGATGCTGGCGCACCTCGCCGTCGTCGTCGAGCGCAAGGCGCACGTCTAGGCAGGGGTGGTTGGCAACCGCCGCAGCTATAGCCTGGGCCAGGCGGTCGAGGTCGATGTGCGGACTTATGCGCAGCAGGTAGGGGATGTTGTAGATCGTGCTGCCGGGATTTGCCACGCTATCGATAAAGACGCCCTGCTGGCTTGTGGTGAGCGGACAGGCGGCGGAAGGGTCTTGCGTAACGATGGACTCGCGGGAATTCTGGGCATGGCCTTGCAGGAAGGCCTCCAGCGCAACCACGGTGGGATTGGCGCGCAGGTGTGACGTGCGCAGGTCCACACCAAACTCGCGCGAGATGAGCGCGCCCAGCTGGATGGAACTTATCGAGGTGAGGCCTGCCTCATAGAGGTTGGTGTCTGCACCAAAGTCGTGGTGCCCCAGCGCCTCGGCGGCAAGGTCGAAGAGCTGGCGCTGCGTCTTGTTGGTGGGTTCGGTGCGCTCTTGCTCTGTGCGCGTGGGTTCGGGCAGCGCCCGGCGGTTTACCTTGCCGTTTTGGTTGAGTGGGATGGCGTCGATTTGCATGATGACTTCGGGCACCATATAGGGAGGCTTGCGCTCGCGGATGAACGCAGCAAGCTCGGAGGTGTTCACGGCGGTGCTCGAGACAACATAGGCTGCGATGTACTTGCCGCCCGAAGGCTTGTCGAATGCAGCCACCGTAGCGTCGGAAATGCCGGGGAACTCGCGTACGACGCCCTCTACCTCGGAGAGCTCAATGCGGAAACCGCGAATCTTTACCTGGCCGTCGGCGCGGCCCACGAACTCGATCTCGCCATCAGCGCGGTAGCGCACCACGTCACCCGTACGATAGGCATACTCCATCCGCGAAGGACGCCATCCTCGCACCTCGGCCTGAGGCTCCTCGTTCACGAATGGATTGGGCACAAACACCTCGGCGGTCTTTTGGGGGCGATTGAGATAGCCCAAGCCCACGTGAGGGCCTGCCGCTAGCAGCTCGCCGCAAGCACCCGGCGGCACGCGTCTGCCATGGGCATCCACAACGTAGAGGTGCACGTTGTCCAAGCCGTGGCCAATGGCAATGTTTGTTTCACGCGACGCCACGGTATGCTCGGTTATGTATATGGTCGTCTCTGTGGGGCCGTAGGCATTAATGAACTCATAGCCTTTTGGCGGGTCCAGCGTTACGAGCTTCTCGCCACCGGTAAACAGGTACCGCAGGCACTTGGGACGTGCATAAAGCGCAAACTGGCGGGCCACCTGCGTGGTAAGGAAGAGATGCGTTACCTTGCGTTCGTCGAGGTAGTCTGCCATGGCCATGATCTCCAGCCGCATCTCCTCGGGCACGATTACAAGTCCGCCGCCCGCAGCGAGGGCTGGGTACATGTCCATCATGTTTGCGTCGAAGCCAAAGGACGCGTAGGCACCGGCACGGCAGTCGGAAGTAAAGCTAAGACGGCGGTGGTACCAGGCCACAAAGCAGACGAGATTGCCGTGCGTGAGTTGCACGCCCTTGGGCACACCGGTGGAGCCGGAGGTGTAGAGCAGGATGAGGCGCGAGTTGTGGGACGGCTTGGGAAGTTCGGCTACAACCTCACGCGTTGCGGCATCCACGACCCTCGCGGGATCCTCGTCCAGCAAGATTACCGAGCCGTCGTAGTTGTCCACCAGTTGACGAAGCTCGGGCGTGGTTACGAGCACGGACGCACGTGCGTCCTGCACCATAAAGCTCAAGCGCTCTGGTGGGTAGGTTGCATCGAGCGGTTGGTAGGCACAGCCGGCCTTCATTGCCGCGAGCGACGCGACCGGCATCCAGAGGCCGCGCGGAATGAGGATGGAAGCAACGTCATCCAAGCCCGCACCGGTCTCTGCCATGCGAGCCGCTAGGACATCGGAGGCTGCGTCGAGCTCGGCGTAGGTGAGTTGCTTGTCCCCATATAATACGGCAACGTTGTGAGGGTGCTCGGCAGCCGCCGCCTGGAAGAGCGAGAGCACCGTGGCCTCGTCGTCGTAGGGTACCTCCGTCTGGTTGAAGGAGTCCAACAAAACAAGTGTTGCCTCGTCCACGAGGGGCATGTCCACAACGTGTGTGGCATCCAACAGCCCACAGAGAATCATGGCATAGGTACGGCCAAAGGTGCGCACAAAGTCTGGGGTGTAGCGAGCCTTCTGATAACTCACGTGTAGGGCAAGCTCGCCGTCTTCTGGCCATAGCTGCGCCGTAAGGGGATTGCCGGTCTCGTCGAGTGCAAAGGGCTCACTCACGGGCTTCGAGCCACACAACTCGTCGCCAAGATCGGTGTTCCCCTGATATGAGAAGAGCAGGTCCGACGTGATTCCCGTCGTGGCCGACACCTCGGCAAACGAGTACAGGTCGTATGCCATTGAAGCCAAGAGCTGCTCCTGCAGCGTGGCAAAGAGCTGCTCAGGCGTGGTGTCTGTCGTCCACGTGGCATACACGGGCAGCGTCTTTACCAACATGGATATGGTACGGGCAACACGCCCGTCTCCGCGTCCGTTGTATATGGTGGCAAACAATGCCTCGTCGGCATTGGCGTAGGCACCCACCGCAAGGGCAAAGGCTGCCGTCGCCACGACGTTTGCCGTTGTGTGGCACCGCGCGGCGAAGGCCTCAAGGTCCCTTGCACTCAGGTGACAGTCAACGACCAGCTCGCCTTGCCCCTCGCCTGGCGCGTCAAGTGCGTCGGGGATGGGAAGGCTCTCAACCTCCAGTCCGCCAAACGTCGTTTGGTAAAAATCACGGGCGCGCTGGTAGATGGGCTCTTGCCTGTGCAGCTCCTCTTCCTGAGCGACCTTGTAGCCAGACCATTGCTCGGGCTGTAGTGCCAACCCGTCGTAGGCCGCCGAAACGTCACGCAGCAGAATGCCAAAGGACGTGCCGTCAAAGACGATGTGGTGAAAGTCGTAGTACAAACGCGTCGCGTCAGGCGTTACCGCCACGGCCAGACGGTACAAAACTCCTCCGTCGAGGTCGAAGGGCTGCAAGAACGAAGCCCTGAACGCATCTGCGGCCGCATCGTCGGCAAGCTCGACGACCATCACCTCGGCATATGCGTTGTCGTTGCGATGCATCTGCGGGACACCGTCTGCGCGCATGCAGAGCGTGCCCTTGAGCTGCGGATGCGCATCGATTGCTGTGCGCAGGGAGTCTGCCAACCGTGTTGGGTCCACGTTGGCACCGAGGCGCAAACATCCTGCTATGTGATAGAGCAGCTCGTCGGGCCTTGCCGCACACTCTGCATAGATGCCGAGTTGCGTTTGGCTCAGGGGATAGTCGGTTAGGCGTGGCAGCTCATTTTTACGAGGACTCTCGGCCTCGTCAAGTGCGGCGCAGAGCGCGCGCGGCGTATGGCAGTCCAACAAAAGACGACTGCTTGCCGCAATGCCACCTTGGGCAAGTAGGGAGACAAGACGCATCACACGGATTGAGTCGCCGCCCAAGGCAAAGAAGTCGTCGTCCATGCCAATGCGATCGAGTTCGAGGGCTTGTTCAAAGGCTTCGCATACCTGATTCTCGCGCTTGGTGGTAGGAGCGACGTAGGCGCTGCGCCAAGCGTCCACGTTTGGCTCGGGCAGCGCCGCGCGATCTATTTTGCCGTTGGCATTGAGTGGCAACGCTTCGAGTCTCACAAAAAAGCGTGGCACCATGTAGCTCGGCAGAGATTCGGCCAAGTAGCCACGAAGCGCTGCCTCGCCGACGATTGGTTCGCTCGACGTCTTTGCCATGTTTGCAGCGTGTGCCGGGGTGTAATATGCAACAAGGTAGGTTTGGCCTTCCCCATCCGTAAAGGCGCGACACGCGGCCGCATCTACCTGTGGGTGGCCCGCAAGCCTTGCCTCCACTTCACCAAGCTCCACGCGCTGGCCGTTGACCTTTATCATCCAGTCGCGGCGGTTTACGTATATGTAGCCAAGTTTTGCGTCGTAGCAAAAGATGTCGCCGGTGCGCAGCAAATAGGGGCGGCCATCCTGCTTGGCAAACGGATTTGAGAGAAACATCCGATTGGTAAGCTCAGGCAGGTCAATATAGCCGCGTGCCATGGGGCCAGCAAGGTAGAGCTCTCCCTCTTCGCCTGGCGCCACCCGTCGCCCGTCTTCGTCCAGAAGATAGGCATGGAGTCCGGGTAGCGGCTCGCCCAAGGGGGTGTTCTCGTAGGCGCGGTCAACCGGGCGGGCAAACACCGTGCCGGCAATTTCGCTCATGCTATATGCGTTGCGCACAACGGGCCGGTCGGGCGCATAGTTACTCATGCGTTCGCCGCCCGCATCCACCATACGAAGGCATGCGGGCAAGCCAGGAAGCTGACGGAGGAGCTGTGGACTCACAAACATCGTGGTTATGCCATGCGTCGCGATGTAGTCAACAATAAAGGTGGGGTTGCGACGCTGTTGCTCGTCGAGGATGTGAAGCGTGTTTGCTGCCCAAAGTGGCGCGAGCACATCGACGACCGTTGCTACGAACGAGAATGGCGTAATGCTCAGGTGTACGTCATCCTCTTCTCTTGCGCCAAACGCGCCTGGTCCATTGGGACCCCCAATCGTGCGTTGTATGGCGGCTGCCAGCTCGGCATGCTCGTGCACAATGCCCTTTGGCGTGCCCGTCGATCCTGAGGTGTATATCACGAGCGCCGCGGAGTCGGGCATTCGTGAGGGTTCTTTGTAGCCGGTGGGAGCGGTTTGAAGGGCATCTTGCACAAACGAATCGTCCACCACAAAGTCGGCTTTGCAGTCGCGTACGATCGCATCCACACGCTCCTGTGGATACGTTAGGCTCAGTGGAGCGGATGCGGCACCGGCGCGCATGATGCCCAAAAGCGCTGCGACGTACGCGGTGCCACGTCCCAAGAGGATGGGGTAGACCTTTTCGGGCTGGGCGCCGCGAGCGATGAGGGCTGCCGCAATGCGCGTCGCTTGCTCATCAAGCTGGGCATACGTGAGCCCCTGGTCGCCAAACACAAGCGCCAGCTTGTTTGCATAGCGTCTTCCGTTATGCCTGAGCCGTACGGACACATCTTCCATGGGCACTCCTTTGCTCTTTGGTCGCGTTGCTACGCATTCGATATATTCTATACCTATCGCATGCTGAATTCGTGGGTGCCTCTACCTGCGGCGATGCAGGGTGGGATATGGCCCATACGCAAAAGAAGGCCCTAATTTTCAAACACTTAGGCAGTTAGCGCAACGAAACGCATCCCATCGGTCACTTCTACGCTTGGTTTGGGCCGGTTGGGCCGTCGCGCGGCGATTTGGTGTGCTGTAAACTGCGGTGCCGTGGGTGGGCATGTTGGAATCTGCTAAGAGCTGTGGCGCCGTGGCCTTGGCACTGCACTTTACGGCAGACGGGTCCCGGGCCGCGGAGGCGAGCGGGACGCCGGGTAGGCAGGAGCCTCAAGCGCTCTTTTGTACTCTTAGTAGACCTTGCAGCCCTTGTAGCCACGGCACACCTTGCATGCCACGCCCACGCAGACGTCGCCCCACATCATGCCGCCGGCGATGCCCTCAAGCTCTTCGTCGGAAAGCTCGTAGCCGTCCTCCTTGACGAGCGCCAGGATGTCCTCGGGGGTTTTTGCGTTGAGCACGCGCTCCTGCTGCTCAGGCGTCAGATCGTCAAAGTTCATTTTTTTGTCCTTTCTCTGCGGTTGCCTTGCAGAACCCATCTTATTAGATAATACGCTCGTTTGTTGGGATTGTCCCAGTTCTTTAAAAAATTGGATCCTTACGCATCAAACGTCGCCAGTGGCCTTGTCTTTGCTTTTGCCCTTGCCTATGCGGGCGTGGAGTGCCAGCACATAGCGATCCGGGTCGTCCTTGAACGGGGTGCACTGGCGTCCCTCGAACAGGCGCTTGTGGGGACATCCGCCCACGCACATGGGCAACCACACGCACCCGCGGCACTCGTCGTCCGGTATGGGACAGGCCGTGTTGAGGTACATGGTGAGATTGTTGGGATTCGTGGCCGTGGCCAACGGGTCTGCGGGATCCCAGTCGTGGGCCGTGCCGAAGCCGTGCTGCGGCTTGTCTACCGCCTCCCAGCATTTCTGCAGGTTTCCCTGCTCGTCGACCCCAATGCTCCACACGCTGTGTGCCCCGCAGTAAAAACCCTGTCCCCTCGAGAAGTTCTCTGCCTCTTGGGCCGCGTCTATCTCGCTTGCCTCGGTGCCGCAGAGCAGCCCCACCTGCCTGCCGCGCTTCTCGGCCGCCTCGCTGTCCGACACGGT
>JAFWMI010000102.1 GCA_017513965.1 Atopobiaceae bacterium | reverse complement strand
TACCCTCCCACGGGGCGATGCACTTCAGGTGGGGCGGCTGCTGGGAGGCGATGCGCCACTGCGTCATGGCGACGCAGGAGTTGCCGCCCATGCCGACGTTGCCGTTGCACCAATCCTGCTGGGCAGCCCACTCGATGAAGTCGTAGCCGTCCTTGCCCTCCTGGGTGCCGAACTGCATGAAGTCGCCACCGGAATGGCCCACGCCGCGCGGGTCGACGTTGGCAACGGCGTAGCCGCGACGGCACCAGTAGCCGGGGTCGGGGCTCTCGAACTTGGACATGTTGGAGACGGTCTGGGGCGGGACGCCCATGATCTGCCATTCGGACTGTCCGTCGAAGGGACGCTTGCCATAGAAGCTCCAGGAGATGATCAGGGGCACCTTCTCCTCGGTTTTGGGGCGGTAGATGTCCACGTAGATCTTGATGCCGTCGCGCATCTCCACGGCCACGTCCTGCTCGCAGATGATGCCGGGGGCGGGCTCGTAGGTGCGCTGGTTGAACGCGGAGAGGAACTTGTAGTCCTCGCGCTGCTCAGGTGTCATGGCGTCAAGCTCTTCCTGGGTGGCGGGCATGAGCATCTCGCGCATGGTGACCTCGGTGGGGTTGCCGTTACAGATGACGGTCTTGGTGATGACGTTTCGTGCCATGGTGTTCTCCTTTCAGAGATGACAGTGGGACGTGCGGTACGTTGGCGCTTACTCCTGGACACCTTCCTGAGCAGCACGAGGCTTAGTGATGTCGACCTTGTTGAAGTACAGGAAGCCGCAGACGGTGAGGATGGCAATGGCTGCCACGCCGATCCAGATCATCGTGGTGATGGAGCCACCGAAGAAGCTGCCAAGGAACGAGGTGGTGAAGGGCGAGAGGGCCTGGCCAAGCGACGAGGAGGCGTTGCAGAGCTGCATGTTGAAGGCCATTCCCATGGCCAGGGAGAAGTTGGCCGCGCCCATACCGCCGAAGGGCGTGAAGCTCTGGTAGCCCAGACCAATCATGAAGCCAGCGATGCACAGGACGGGCACGCTCGGGGCGATGGCGTACAGCACCAGGCCGATGAGGGTGAACGCGAAGGTTACCGTAGGGGCCTGCTTCTTGAAGATCTTGATGAGCGGACCCACGATTACGCCAGCGAGCAGGCCGGACAAGGTGTAGGCAGAGGAGGCCATGCCAGCCTCGGCGGTACCGCCCAGGCCGCGCTCGGCCACAAGCAGGGCCTCGTTGGAATTGAAGAGCTGGGCAAAGGTGTACAGGACGAAGCCGAAGACACACAGGAAGATGATCTCCTTGGGGACAACCACATGCTCGCCCTTCTCAGCCTTGGGCTCGAGCTTGCCCTGGGGCAGGAAGACGATCTCCAGGATGAGGAAGATGCCCACGATGAAGTATGCGTAGAAGGCGTGGGTCCAGTCCTGGGCGCCCAGGGTGGCCGCCGCGCTGGTGTAGATGAAGCCACCCAGGCAGACGAAGGTCGAAAGCAGGCCCAGGACGGTGCCGCGCTCCTCGCCCTCGAAGTAGTCGGGAATGATGGTGGTCATGGCGTTCTGCAGGCCACCCAGGGAGATGCCCACGAGCACGGCCGAGAACAGCAGCTGGCTGAAGTCGGAGTGCAACCAGACGGGCAGGGAACCGCCAACGATGTAAAGGGTGGTAAAGAAGAGGGCGAAGGTCTTCTTGTGGATCTTGGACGCAAACTTGGAAACGATGATGCCGGCGGGAATGGCAATCAGCGACGGCAGGGTGACAATCTGCTGGATGGTGGTGATAGGCGTGTCGGGGAACGCCTGGGCAATGCTGGCCAGGACCGACACCGGGACGATGAGGGCCATGAGGCACAGGGCGCAGCTGTACACACCCACGAGCACCTTGAAGTTCTTCTTGATCATCTCACTTCTCCTTAACCTAGGGATTGACTGCTAACAAGGGTTGGTCGTGCGTTACTTCTCGTCCGGCCTCGCCTCCCCCGTCGTGAGGCCGCCCCGGCTCACCAGCAGGAAGGCGACAAGCCCAACGAGCATGAGCGCGGCGCCGGCAACGTAAGACACGAAGTAGCTGCCGGTGGCACCGGAGATGAGCGCGAAGAAGCTGGGGCCGATGGCGCCCACAAGCTGGATGACGGGCTGCATCAGGCCAAACGACCCCGTAAAGCCCTCGCGGCCGAAAAGGTCCGCGCAGATGGTGACCGGCCAGTTGCTGGCGGCACCGGTAACAGCGCCGATGAAGGCGAGGCTGGCGTAGACGCCAAACCCTGTACCGGTTAGGTTGAGCAGGATGCCGATGATGCCGATACCGTAGGTGATGGCGGTACCTGCGCGAGAGCCGATCCTGTCGCCAACCACGCCGGCAATCCAGCTGCCCACGCAGGCAAAGAGCGCCGAGACGAGCATGGCGTTGATGGCCTCGTCCATGGAGTAGCCCAGCTCGAAGAGTCGCGGGGCTATCTGGACCATCAGGCCACCTGAGTACATCAGCTGGATGCCCAGGATGACCGAGAGGGCCATGAAGCGCCTGTCATGCAGGAGACGGCCAGTGAGCGCGGTGTTGTCCTTTCCTCCTTCGGGGACTGACAGGATGGGAACGTGCTTCTCGCAGCGGTCCATCGTGTCGGGTACGAGGCCGTGCTCCTCGGGAGTGACGGTAACGAAGACACCCAGCAGCACGAGCGCCACGGCCGCGATAACCATGAAGGGGATGAACGCGCCGTCAATGCCAAAGCGCTGCATCCCAAAGTTGTATGCCATGGATGAGAAGCCCGCTCCCAGAGGGATGCCCATGGAAACAAAGCCCTGGATGGCGCCTTTCTTGTTGGGGAACCAGTTGGCGACGAACACGGGAACGGTGTTGAAGCCCCACGCAGAGGCGGCAGCGTTGGCGACCACCATGGCAACCGAGAAGATGGCAAACTCCTTCGAGATGCCCAACAGCACCAGGCCCACCAAGTACAGCGCCGCCCAGACAAAGCACAGGATCTTGGGCGAGTGCTTGGAGCAGAGACGCCCGGCAACGAAGCCCATGACGACGTTACCCACGCTTGCCACCGAGATCATCGACGTGATGAGGACGGAACTCCAGCCGCGAGCTTCCTCGAGGATGCCGGCGGCGATGTTCATGGAGCTGCTGACGGTAGCGGTGATGAAGTACGCCATCACGCAGAACAGAAGGAGGGGCCAGGCCCTCAGGTAATGCGACTTCGTGGCGGTTGTCTCTTCCATACAAGCTCCTCCCCTGTCGTGGCGCACCGCGCCTTGATGTCGAAGCCATCGTAGGGGGCAGGGACGGTGCGCCCCAGAACAGCAGGGAGCCGCAGTGTTCGATTCAGACAGGGGTACGCACGTTTTGTCCGAATCGGACAAAACTCGTGAGACTGTACGATTATGCTGGTGAAGGCCCGTTTAAGCCACTTCGGCACCACGCCGTGCATTTTCTGAATTCATAGCGAGTCGTACAATGACAGCCGATACGAACGCGGCAAGGAGGCCCCCCTTGGACAAGACGACCTTCAAGACCAGCAAGAGCGAGCAAACACGCGAGCGCATCATCGACAGCTATGCCGGACTCCTCGACACGACGGATTTTGACAAGATGAGCGTGAGCAGCCTGTGCAAGGCGGCGGGTATTGTCCGAAGCACCTTCTACGTGTACTTCACCGACATCTACGAGGTCATTCAAACCATAGAGGACGATCTTATCGCCGCGTTCTCACGGGTTGACGATGCCGCACGGGAACACGCCGCGCAGGATGACGCCCGATTCAAGACCGAATGGGGCTTTCCCGTGCCGCCGCCCTACTCACTGGGATATTGGTTTGAGGTGTGCGAAGCCAACCGAGCACGGCTACACGCCCTGCTGGGACCCCACGGCGATCCCTACTTTGAGCAGAAGCTGCGACGTCAGCTCGCGGAGCATGTGGGTACCATGATGGATGAGGACGGCATGCCCCAAGACGAGTTACGCCGAGGCTTTGTGGAGTCGATGGTCGAGATTCACCTCATCCTGTTGCGCAACTGGCTACTCCACGAGAAGACCTCGCTCACCAAGGAGCGTATCGTCACCATCCTCAATGTGGTTCGCTTTGGCGGCAATGCCTTAGAGCATTATTATCCGAAGGACACCTCCGCCCTGTGGTAACGCCGCAATGCCCGCATGAAGGTCCCGGCATCTAGCCCTTACCTGCGTCGATGGACCAGGGCTCGACCCAAGGGCAGAGCAGGCACCCATCATCTGCGAGGGCTTCAGGCTCCGCTCCCCATCCGCCATCGCGTGACCAAGAGGGGGCGCTTCCCTTTGCGTCAGACACAGGAGGGGCAGACGCCAGACCGAGGGCATGACGGACGGGCACCGCGCCTTC